>DAIRTY010000236.1:0-3075 GCA_036803645.1 Acidobacteriaceae bacterium
CGCGAACTTGCGAGAAGGGATCAACGGTTTTTCTTCAAACGAATCTTAGACCAATGGAGAGATAGCGTCTCCATCGATCCATGCAATGACGTCTCAATCCAGCGCATAGATTGCCAGCCCACTCAGCAGTTTGGGATAAAAGTCCGTCGATTTCTGCGGCATCACGTCTCCCGCCAGCGAGACGTCGCGCAACTGATTCAGCGTGACCGGCTTGATGAGGAAGGCAACGTCGGCCTCGCCCGCGTGTACCTGTTCGACCGCCTCCGCGGCCTCACGGATAAACCGCACGTTGCCAAGCTGCGTGATTCTCTCCTGCGAGAGGCCGAGAATCCGGTCCAGCAGAATGCTGTGCAGTTGCACCACGTCGAGCTGCGCCTGCCGTGCGGGAACACCGGTCAGCGCGGCTTTGATTGCATCCGGCCTGGCCCGCAGCAGATGGTTTCCGTCGCGCGTCACCACCAGAAACGCCGTACCCTCGGACTCAGCCAGCGGCCCAAGGTCGGCGGAATCGAGTTGCGCCACCGTGAAAAACTCCTGCGCGCTGGCCAGAAACTTCTGGGTCGAAAAATTCTCCAGCCCGAAGACAACGCGGTGGGTCGGCAGGATCGTGATCCCCGGCGCGTCCATGTTCACGAAGGTCATCATCATCGCGGCCTCGGGAAAGGGCGGCACAGGCAGGCGGCCCGTACCCAGCTTCTCGTCCGGGTTGCGCGGCTCGCCCAGCGGCAGCCTCAACTGCGCCGACCGCTCCTTGGCGTAGGCCACCGAGGTCTCGTAGCGATGATGGCCGTCCGCAATAATCAGCTTCTTGTCCGCCATCGCGGTCAGAATCGGATTGATCAGCACCGGGTCGGTCAGCTTCCACACGCGATGCACCACGCCGTACTCATCCGTAATCGCCAGGTCCGCCGGCCTGGTGTCCTTCCCTTCCTTGCTCGATCCCTCGCTGTTGCCTTTGGAACCGAAGATCAGCTTCTCCGCGGTAAACGCCGGGTCCGAGTACAGCATATACACCTGCTCGCAGTAGGCCCGAGTCGCCTTGAACAGCGCCAGCCGGTCGCTCTTGTGTTTGGGGAAGGTCTGCTCGTGCCGGTAGACCACCTTGTCCGCGTACTCGTAGAGATGCCCCAGCGCGATGAACCCACGCCGCTCGCGAACCTCGGCTGGTTTCCCGGCCGCGGCGCTGTGCGGCACGGTGTAGGTCTGCGAGTAGCCGTAGAGCGCGGGCTCGGCCTCCCCGGCCAGAATCCCCTCCGTGCGCCATTCGCGCAGCCACTCCGCCGCCCGCGTGTAGACGTTGTGCGCCTCCTCGCCTGCGGGCATGAACTCCTCGGCCTCGGTGTCGTCCGGCTCATGCTTGCCCAGAATGATGCGCACCAGGTTGTACGGGCTGGCCTCGTAGTAGCGCTGCTGCATCTCCGGGGTGATTTTGTCGTAGGGCTGGGTGACCACGTCCTCCATCCGGACGCGGCTGGTATCGTAGCGAAGTGCGCGGAACGGATAGATGCGGGCCATGCGGTGTCTCTGCGCTCCTCAAAAAAATGTTCTGCCATCGATTGTACGGGGTACACGTTGCCGCCGCTCGATTCGTCCTGTTCTAGGAGTACCGCCAGCCCCGCTGCATCCCTGCCCTGCGATGCGGAGTCTAACAAGACGAGAGGGACTGCGAGATGATATAAGTCGCGCAAGTATTTCAAGGTCGATCATGCGGTTTTCAATGGGCAGCACGGGGAGAGTGGGCTGTATACGGCTGGCGCGCGTGGCCCTGGCTCTCGCTCTGGCTGCCTTGGCCCTGGGATCTCCGGTCCCCAGCCGCGCACAGGAAAACCCGCTGGGCAACGTCCAGACGCCTGCTCCCCCTCCGCCAAAGCCGCCGGATTCCAATTCCGAAGCCCGGAAGCCCGTGATCGAGGGCGGGCCCCGTGTCGTCGCCGAGGGCGCCTCGCACCGCGACGCCCGCCTGCGCGTCGACGTCAACCTCGTCCAGGTCCCCACCTCCGTCACCGACCCCATGAACCGCCTCGTCACCGGCCTGGAAAAAGAGAACTTCAGCGTCACCGACGACAACGTCCCCCAGACCATCCGCTACTTCTCCAGCCAGGACGCGCCCATCACCATCGGCGTCGTCTTAGACCTGAGTGGAAGCATGACAAGCAAGTTCACCCGCGCGCGCAAGGCGCTCACCGAGTTCCTGCGCACCTCCAACCCGCAGGACGAGTTCTTCGTCGTCGGCTTCAACGACCGCCCCTCGGTCATCGTCGATTACACCTCCGACGTGGACGACGTGGAGGCGCGCATGGTCATGCTCAAGCCCGAAAACCGCACCGCGCTGATCGACGCCATCTACCTCGGCGTGGACCACCTGCGCCAGGCCAAATACGACCGCAAGGCCCTGCTCATCCTCTCCGACGGAGGAGACAACCGCAGCCGCTACACCCAGAACGAACTGGAGCGCGTGGTGCGCGAGGCCGGCGTGCAGATCTACTCCATCGGCATCTTCGACAACTACGCACCCAGCCCGGAGGAGCAGCTCGGCCCGGAACTGCTCAAGCAGATCTGCGAGAGCACCGGAGGACGTCTCTT
Source organism: Acidobacteriaceae bacterium (assembly GCA_036803645.1). Lineage (GTDB taxonomy): Bacteria > Acidobacteriota > Terriglobia > Terriglobales > Acidobacteriaceae > Edaphobacter. The sequence goes on from DAIRTY010000236.1 coordinate 2,584, forward strand.
CATCGTCGGCAGCGATACCTCCGACCTCGCGGACATCGCATCGCGCATCTCCGCCGAGCTGCGCAACGAGTACGTCCTGGGCTACAGCCCCATCGAAACGAAGCGCGACGGAAGCTGGCGTAAACTCAAGGTGAAGCTCGCGCCCCCGCCCGGCCTTCCGCCACTGACCGTACACTTCCGCGAGGGATACTATGCGCCTTCGCAGTAGGGAAAAGATGCTCTCGCGTGTACCCAACGGATTCGCCGCCGCCGCGCTACTGTCGCTGACCCTCTGCGCAGCAATCGCCCGCGCCCAGCAGCCCACGCCCGCGCAACCTGCCGCTACCGCGCAACCTGCCGCTGCTCCGGCCCAGTCTTCGCCCCAGGTTGCTCCTGCTCCCGCGCAGCCTGCCGCGCCCTCGCCCGTCACTTCGCCCAGGCCCGCCGACAGCCAGCAGGGTACTCCCCTCAACCCCATCCAGCGCGGCCCAACCGGCCCGTTCACGCTGCGCG
>DAIRTY010000237.1:0-3064 GCA_036803645.1 Acidobacteriaceae bacterium
GATCCCCCTGGCCAAGCTGCCCAAAAAAGTTCGCGCCCCGCTGGCACTGCCTGCCGCCCAGCAGCGGCGCCTCATCGCCGAGTCCCGCCGCAAGCTGGCAAAAAAATCCTGACGCGCCGGGTTCGATTGCATCGCGCAGAGTGCTGCAACGGCGAGGCTAGTTCGTCGTGTAGTACACCGCCAGCGTACCCACCTGCGTTGCCGGCCCGTTTCCCGTATACGCGTTCTGCCAGATCATCCCCAGGCTGTTGTTGAAGACCATCGGAGACTCCCGGAAGTAGCGATAGGCAGTCCAGTAAGTCGTATTGTCCGGCGGGTTGGATTTGTAGTATCGCGCGATCCCGTACTCGTCCGTCCGCCCGCGGAACTGGTCGCCGTAGAACTGGTTGCCAAAGAAGTCCTCCGTCCCGCCATAGATGAAGACCGTCCCGTCCACCGTGATCGCCGGGCTCATCTCAAGCCAGTGTGGTTCCACCTGTCCCGGCGCGGACGATACAAAGTAAATACTCTCCAGCTCTCCCGGACCACTGACCGTGGGAATGACGGTGAGGACCTGGCTGCTGGCAATCGTGGAGCTCGCCCAGTCGTTGACAACCATATGAAAGACATTCCGTGTCGCAGGGAAGCGCCCGGCCGGGGCGACGCCAGGGTAGTACTCGACCTGCGAGTAAACAGGGCCATTGAACGCGGAAGGTACCGTGACCGAGATGTTGATGCTGGAGTTGTACTTAATGTAGATGCGCCGGTAACCGCCAATGACCTCGTTCGATTGGCTGGTAGCGTTCGTTATGCCGAGGTACCTGGTCAGGAACAGGTCGCTGGTGGCCGCGACGCCATCTGAAGTTGCATACCCATTCCACAGCAGGAACATGCCGAGGGTGCAGCTATAGGTTTTGCCGTCCACGACAATGGTGATGATCGTCTGCGCCCCGAGGTTCGCCGCAGTCGGAGAGCCGTCGTTATAGGTCATGGCGAACTGGATGCGCTCGACATTGCCAGCTCCGGTGGCGGAGAGCAAGGTCACTTTGTTGTTCACGATTGGCGGCGACTTGAGAGCAACCACCATCAGCGTGCGCGTCTCGCTGACCTCTCCCGCCGCACCTGCTGTCCCAGTCGCGCCTGTTGTCCCGGTCGCGCCTGTGGGCCCCTGTGCGCCTGTCGCTCCCGCTGGCCCCATTGGGCCCATCAGACCCATCGGTCCTGTCCCGCCCACTGGCCCCACCGGTCCTATCGTGCCCGCTGTCCCCACCGGCCCCTGCGGCCCCATCGGCCCAGTCGCTCCGGTTGCTCCGGTCGCTTTCGCGACTCCGCTGCCAGAACCCACCAGCGCCCACCGCGAAGTGTCCGTCGCCGGCGAGTTGCCCACATTGTTGGCCACCAGCGAGATATAAAAGTCGTTCCCCAACGACACCATGTCGTTCAAGGTGTACACAGTTCCGGCAGAGTAGCTCCCCGCGTACGCCATAAAGGTCCTCGTCTGCGCACTCGCAGGCAGGGCATGGACCAGTGCAAGGGGCAGCATCATCGTCACCGAGAGTGCAAGGCGTCGAATCATGTCATCTCCTGTCTAGCTTGGAATCAAAATCAGCGCGCCACTGTTCACTGCCAGCGTGTAGTTCCTCGCTGTCACAGCGTCAGCAAGCCCTATTTGCAAAGTCCCCGGCGTCGTGCTCGAACCCGGAACCAGCGTCAGCGCGCCGTCAGTCACCGTCACCGAATAGCGCGCGCCGGTCACGCTGTCGATCAGTCCCAGATTGGCCGCCGCCGTCCCCTCCCTGTTAGTAGCCGTCAGCATCAGCGCGCCATCTGCCACGCTCAGGCTGTAGTGAGTCTCAGTCCCCGAGTCCGCCAGAATCAGCCCGATGCTGCCCCCGCCGGCATGTGGAAGAGACAAGGTGCAGCCGCATCCAACCATCGGAAGCCCCATCCCCGCAACTAACACAACCGCCGCAAACCGCCTCATCATCCCTGCTCCAGGACGCCGTTCGATTGATCTGACATCCTGTCTATCGGCATTCCCAGTGTCCCGCTTCAGCCGCGGCCCTCAATCCTTCCCGCAAGCAGTCCAAAAAACCTTGTGCGCCCGGTACACTAGGACAGGGGGCAGCATGAAGCAGGTCAACGAACCGCATCTCGCGCACAGTCCTCAGCCCTCCACGCGCGTCCAATCGGAGAGCGGTCTGCGCGATCGAAAAAAGAAGATCTGCATGAATTGCCTCGTCCTGCCAGCCACGTTCCTCCTCCTCGCCGCAACCCTCCTCATCGCGCCGATGCGTCTCCGCGCCCAGGCCTCCGACATTCCCAGCGCCGCGCCCGCCTCCACCGCACCCGGCCAGTCAGACACCCAGCGCGGTCGCATCCTCATCGACCAGATGGTCGCGGCCCTGGGCGGCGAGGCGTGGCTCAACCGCGCAACCATTCAGCTCGATGGCCGCACCTCCTCCTTCTTCCATGGCGTGCCCAACCCCTACATCACGGAGTACCACGAGCTGCGCCGCCTCCCCGCGCCCAGTTCTTCCGTGCCAGGCCTGCCCGAGGCCGACCGCGTCGGCTTCCTCACCGAGCGCGGCATGATCGTGCCCGGAAAGAAGATCGACGTGGTGCAGATCTGGACCGGCGGAAAAGGCTACGAGATCACCTACAAGGGCCAGACCGCGCTGCCCAAGGAGCAGGTGGAGGACTACTACCGCCGCCGCGCCCACTCCATCGAGGAGGTCGTGCACACCTGGCTCAAAGCGCCTGGCGTGATGGTCGTCTCCGAGGGGACCGTCATGGTCGTGCGCCGCCTGGCCGACCGCGTTACCGTGCTCGCAGCCACGAACGACGCCGTCACCCTCGACCTGGACGCCACCACGCATCTTCCCCTGCGCCGCACCTTCCGCTGGCGCAATCCCCAGTTCAACGACTACGACGAGGAGTCCGAGACCTACGACGACTACCACACCATCCAGGGCCTGCCCACGCCGCTCACCATCACCCGCTACCACAACGGCGAGATGTCCAACCAGCGCTTCCTCACCCGTGTCGTCTACAACCTGCCATTCGCTCCATCGCTCTTCGACCC
>DAIRTY010000238.1:0-3039 GCA_036803645.1 Acidobacteriaceae bacterium
CTTCATCTCCTTGCGATCTTCCGTCGAAAGGTCGTGCGCAGAATCTTGAGGTTTGTGTGCCGTTGCCATCGCTGTACTCCCGGTTGAAGGTTCGTCCTGTGGCCCTGATCTTCGCCACCTTCCGGGTTAGATGTCCATTCCGCACCCAGCGTTGGCAGGCGGGGCGATTGAAACCTCCAGGCGAACCAGCGCTGTCGTTGCGGCGCGATGCCGCTTGAACCTGAAACTCTTCTTGTGGAATTGGCGATGCGTCTTGCGCAACGAAGGCGCTACGGCTTGAAGGGCTCGTCCGCCGATGGGCCGTAGAGTCCCGGCACGGGAACGTCGTTCAGGCGCAGATAGACGCCAAGCTGCGCGCGATGGTGGATCAGGTGGTTGACGAACATGTGGCGGAAGGCCAGTGAGCGCGGGACGTTAGAGATGACGTGCTCGCCGAAAGAGAACTTCCACGGCGTCGCCAGGTCGGCGTCGGATGAGGCGACGAGCGCGGCGCGGGCCTCGGCAGCCAGCTCGTCGAAGTCGGCCAGCAGCTTCTCGCGCGTGCTGAAGGTCATTTCGGGCCACTTGGCGGTGGTCAAGTCCATGCTGGGCGTAGTCAGAATGAATGTGCCAAACTTCGGCAGCGTTGCAACATGTCTGGCGAGCTTGCCCATGGGCATGGATTTTTCGTGCGGCTTGTAGTCGGGCTTGTCTTCCGGGACGCGCTCCAATGTGCGCCGCGTCATGCCCATCTCCATGTCATAGTCCTGAAGCAAAACTTCCGCTGTGGTCATCTTGGGGTCTCCTTATCCTGTGTAGACAGAGTCTTAGATTCGGGGAATTCCAGTTTAGACTCCGGTAATGTTGAAGCCGCAATCGACGAAGGTGATCTCGCCGGTGATGCCGCTGGCCAGCGGCGAACAGAGGAAGAGCGCGGTGTTGCCAACCTCGATCTGCTCGACGTTGCGGTGCAGCGGAGCGCGCAGCGTGACGGCGTCCAGGATCTGGTTGAAGTCGCCGATGCCACGCGCCGCCAGCGTGCGGATCGGCCCGGCGGAGACAGCGTTGACGCGGATGTTCTTCACGCCCAGCGAGGCCGCCAGATAGCGCACCACGGACTCCAGCGCGGCCTTGGCCACGCCCATCACGTTGTAGTTGGGAAAGACTTTTTCGCCGCCGTAGTAGGTCAGCGTCAGGATCGATCCGCCGTCGGTCATCAGGGGCGCCGCGCCGCGTGCCAGCGCAATCAGCGAATAGACGCTGACATCGTGTGCGATGCGGAAGTCCTCGCGGCTGGTAAGCAGGAAATCGTTCTTCAGCGCGTCGGCCGGAGCAAACGCCACCGAGTGGATGAGGATGTCGATCTTCGGAAATAAGGCGGCAATCTGCGCGAAGACCGCGTCAATCTCCTCGTCGCGCGATACATCGCACTGAAACGCGCGCCCCGTTCCAGTCTGGCCCAGATCTTCCAGCAACTCTTCGGCCTCGCGTTGCAGCCGCTCCGACTGGTACGACAGCACCAGCGTCGCCCCCGCCTCGGCCAGCTTCTGCGCCACGCTGTAGGCGATGCTGCGTTTGTTGGCCAGGCCGAAGACGACGGCCACTTTGCCCTTCAGATCGATCATGCAACTCCTTGAAATCTTCCAAGAGATTCCAATCAATAGGATAGCAGCGGCGGCCCGTTCCTGCGTCCACGCGACGCTCTAGCCGCGCGTCAGCCAATCGTACTGCTCCTCGGTCAGCGGCACCACGGAGAGCCGGAACTGACGAAACATCACCGACCCCTTAAAGACGCCCGCCGCGCGAATCTCGGCCAGCGGTCTCGCGCGCTGCAACCGCTTCCCTGCTTTGATGCGCACAATCGGGTTGCGGACGTCGGTTGCGTCCACCGAGACCACCTTCGCCGTTCCCACCGCGGCCTTGCCCACGTTCGAGTGGTAGATCACGCACCGCTCGCCCTTCTTCATCTGGCGCAGCGTCATCAGGGCCTGGTTATTGGCGATGCCGTCCCAGACGGTCTCGCCGTCGCGCACCAGATCGTCGAAGGAGTACTTCCCAGGTTCCGTCTTCAGTAGATACGGCATAGGTGATTAGAAGCTCGAGGCGCGAGGAATGGTGCAAGCAAAACTCACCGCATATTAATTGCTTACCCGCCCAGATCGACGAGTTGAACCTCGCCAACGGGACGGCCCAGAAAGCGCGAGCCCAGCCGCTCGAACTTCCGCACGGAGTCGGTGGCGAAGAACTCGCAGGTTGCCTCGCCAATGCGCGTCGAAGCTCCGTGCGCTACGCCATTCTCCGACAAAATCCGCGCCACCACGCGCGCCGTCGCCTGCGCCGAGTCGATGACGCGCAGCGGACGGCCAAGCTCCGCCAGCGTGCGTTCGATCTCCGTCCGCAGCAGCGGGTAATGCGTGCAGCCAAGCAGCAGCGCGCGGCTCTCGGGCGCGTCCCGCAGCGCCTCGCCGAGGTAGATGCGCAGCACCTGCGCGGTCACCGAAGCTCGTGCCGCATCGCCATCCTCGCCAATCCATCCCTCTTCGACCAGCGGCACAAGCAGCGGGCAGGCCTTCTCGGTCGCTTTCAGACCGAGCGTCGCGCAGGCCCGCGCATAGGCGTGCGACTCGATGGTCGCCTGCGTGGCCAGCACCAGCACGCCAGCCGTTGTTTCCTGATCCCTGTTCTCTGTTCCCTGTTCCCTGCACGCGGCTGCCGCGGCCTCGGCGCCGGGCTGGATCACGCCCACCACCGGGATGGTCAGCGCGTCGCGCAGCTCGTCCAGAGCCAGCGCCGTCGCGGTATTGCACGCGACAACAAGCAACTCCGCGCCCTGCCGCTGCAGAAAGCGCGCGCTGGAGAGCGCATAGCGGACGATCGTCTCCCGCGACTTCGACCCATAGGGCAGCCGCGCCGTATCGCCCAGATAGACGCAGTGCGCATCGCCGACCAGAGGCAGCAGTTCGCGCAGCACAGTCAGCCCGCCGAATCCGGAGTCGAAGACGCCGATGGTCAAACCCTTCGCGCCCATCAGCGGCCCTCCTCTGTGCCCGGCTGTGCGGT
>DAIRTY010000239.1:0-3016 GCA_036803645.1 Acidobacteriaceae bacterium
CGCCATCGCCGCCGAAGGCCACTCCGCGGTCGTCCTCCAGCCCATCGGCTTCCTCTCAGACCACGTCGAGATCCTCTACGACATCGACATCGCCTTCGCTCAGCGCGCCCGCTCGCTCGGCCTCCGCCTCTTCCGACCGGCCAGCCTCAACGATTCCCCGCTGTTGACCCAGGCCCTCCTCCACGTCGTCCTCGGCAATCTCTAGCGCACGATCAGCAGAACCACTCCATGCCGCGGAATCGTCACCTTGTACTGGTCGGTGATCTTTCCCAAATCTTTCCCCGCCCACACATCCCGCGCCGTCACCGCACCTGCGAATCCCATCTCCTTCAGGTGCAGATTGTCCTTCCGCATCTCGCTCGGCGACTCGCCGAAGTTGAAGATCGCCACAGCCGCCGAGTTGTGTCCGGCACCATTCTTCAGCGGCTTCGCCCAGATCTCCAACGGTCCGTCGGCAAAGACCCGGTCGCCCTGCTTGCCCAGCGCGTCCTGGTCGATCGCGATCGCCTCCTTGTTCATCAGGATCGCCGCAATCTCCGGCTTCATCTCCGTCAGGTTGTTTCCCGCGATCAGCGGCGCAGCCAGCATCGCCCACAGCGTCATATGGGTCCTGTTCTCGTCCAGCGTCAGCCGTCCGTTGCCCACTTCGAGCATGTCCGGATCGTTCCAGTGTCCTGGCCCCGCGAACTTCGCCAGCCCCGCCTGCGACCGCCCGATCAGGCTCATCCGGTCGAAGTTCGCCGAGATGTCGCCCGTCGTCCGCCACAGGTTCGCGCCCACCTGCGGCCCCCACTCCCACACCGAATCGTCGCCATACTGGCAGAGGCTATACACCATCGGCCTTCCCGTCTTCCCGATCGCCTGGTGCATCTTCTCGTACGCCTCGCGCATCAGCCGGTTCTGCGCCGCCGCGTCGTTCGGTGCCTGCGTCTTCATTACGCCGCCGTAGCTGCACAGGTCGTACTTTAGGTAGTCGATCCCCCACTCCGCGTACGTCGCCGCATCCTGCTCCTCATGATTCAAGCTACCCTCGTACCGCGCGCAGGTCTGCGGCCCCGGCGACGAGTAGATCCCCAGCTTCAGTCCCTTCGAGTGAACATAATCCGCCAGCGCCTTCATGTCCGGGAACTTCTCGTTGCTCTGAATCTTTCCGTCGGCGTCGCGCTTGCCCTCCCAGGTGTCGTCGATGTTCACATACACGTATCCCGCGTCGCGCATCCCAGTCGACACCAGCAGGTCCGCCGTGTCGCGGATGTCTTTATCCGTCACCTTCCCCGCAAAGTAGTTCCAGCTATTCCATCCCATCGGCGGAGTCGCCGCCACCACAGGCCGAATCGCCGCGTTCCGGGGAGTCGCCGCCGCGGTTGGCCGGGCCGCCGCCGTCCGGGGCTGTGTCGAAGCCGCACCGCTCGCCGCATCCGTCTGAGTTGCCTGCGCTTGCGCCCCAACCGCCAGGCCCGCCACAAATAAAACCAGACCGCCAACCCTCATCATCCCTGACCCAACCCGCATCCTCAAGCCTCCCTGAAACTCCCCACGAATTTTAGCGACTCCGGCCCAACCCCGGCAAATCGCCGCTTCAGCACCGCTTCCAGTTCCTTCACCGTCCCCACCGGTGTCTGGCAACTCTGCCCGCTGCACACCACCGCAAAACTGCCTTGCACCCTGGGCAGATGCGGCAACGTCTGCTCCAGCATCGGGGGCAGCATCGCCGGCGATTGCACTGCAAGCTGCTCTCGCTTCAGACGCACCACGCTCTTGTTTGACGAATAGCGCGCCTCTGCCGCCGCCTCCAGCTCACGCGCCGCCGCATCGTCCCCAATCACGACGACCTGCAACTGCGGCGTCACCATCCGCTCCAGAGCCAGGGCATACGTTGCCGCGTACAGGCCGAAGTGCTCCACCACGCCGGCGAACGCCTCCAGAGTCTCCTGCGCCCTGGCCCCATACTCCGCACTTCCGTTCAGCGCCTGCAATCGCATCAGCAGCATCGCTGCCTCAGGGTTTCCCGCACGCGTCGGCGAGTCCTGCAACGGCTTGCGCCGGGCTCCCAACACGCCCAGGCTGCGTTTCCCTTCCGCAGCCTTCTCGGTATCGAAGAAGCCGCCTCCCTGCGTATCGTAGAACCGCTCCAGCGCGCTCTCCATCAGCTCCACCGCAGCCTCGTAGTAGCGCATCTCGCTGGTCGACTCCCACGCGTCCAGAGCCGCGTGGCCCAGAAACACGTAGTCGTCCAGCCCGCCTGCCACCCGCTTCTCTTTGTCATTCCCCACCCACTGTTTGTCATTCCGCAGCGCAGCGGAGGAATCTGCTTCTGCCTTCACTCCCGGCTCGCCATACGCCACCACATGCGCCAGCCCGCTCTCCCGCCCGCCCCACGCCCCCTCCAGGACCCGGTCCAGCGACTTCAGCGCAAAGTCTCGCGCCTTCGGCTCATCCAGCACGCGCCCCGCCTCCAGGTACGCCGAGATGCACATCGCATTCCACGCGACATACATCGTCTTGTCCACATACGGCGCCTGTCGCTTCCGCCGTGCTGCAAGCATCTTCCGCTTGGCCGACACCAGCAGCGTCAGCGCCTCCACAACGCGCACTCCTGCCTTGCGTGCAACCACATCCAGCCCGCGCTTCACATGCAGCACGTTCTTCGCCACATTGTGCTGCATGTCGCCGATCTCCCCGATGTTGTAGTACCCCACCACAACCGCCTGCTCCTCCGCCGTCAGCGCCTCTGCCGCCTCATCCAGCGTCCAGGTGTAGTAGTCGCCGTCGTCGTCCAGCGAAAAATCCGCGTCCTGCGATGCATGGAACCCGCCCTGCTTGCGGTCGCTCAGCCACTCATCCATCCAGCGCATCACGTCGCGCGCCACCCGCGCAAACTCCACATTGCCGAATGCCTGGTACGCATGAACGTAGTTCCTCAGCAGTTCGCTGTTGTCGTACGCCATCTTCTCGAAGTGCGGAACCACCCAGTGCTCGTCCACAGAATAGCGATGAAACCCGCCCCCCAGATGGT
>DAIRTY010000240.1:0-2990 GCA_036803645.1 Acidobacteriaceae bacterium
GTCAAGGGGACATTTCTACTTTGCTCAAAGGGGACATTATCACTTTGCCGCGTCACCGGACCTTGCCGGACGGGTGCGCGACATGAATGGAGGGATTGGGCTGGTTTCTTTTTTTGTGTCGCAAATCCTAACGTAATGATACGTTAGGATAAGGAGGCACCCTTTGCCTGAGTCTCTTGCCAGTCTGGAGCAGCAACGCTCTGCCATCTTGACCGAGTTCTTGGAGTTGGGAGATTTTCGCCGCGGCTCGATTACTGCCATTCAGGGACGCTGCGGCAAGTCCAACTGCCACTGCCATCTCCCTAACCAGCCCGGCCATGGCCCCAACCACCGGCTCACCTTCAAGGTGGCTGGAAAAACGATTAGCGAGACCTTCTCGTCGCCCGCCGAAATGCACAAAGCGCAGCTTGAGGTGGAGGCCTTTCATCGCTTCCGGCAACTTAGTCAACAACTGCTGGAAGTCAACGAAAAGATCTGTCGCGCACGCCCTGTGGAGGATGTCCTGACCCCGGAGGAAAAAAAACGGCCGAAGCGATCCAACGCGAGGCGGCCAAGGAAATAGCTGCGCTGCTGGAGGTCATCTTCGCCGGCCTGCGCAAAAGCGGTCGCTTCGACCTGGAGGCGACCGAGACGGCCACCCGCGCCGCCGCGCATCATCTCGGGGGCAAGGTCCTGGAACGGTTGCTCGACGCGCCGTCCGGCTTCGAACGGGAAGTCCCCTGTGCCTGCGGCCACCCGGCGCGGTTCCGCGAGATGCGGTCCAAGCAACTGACCACGGTGGTGGGCCCGATCACGATCCAACGCCCTTATTATTTGTGCGGGCATTGCCATCAGGGCCAAAGCCCGCGCGATGCGGAACTAGATGTGCAAGGGACCGAGTGCTCTCCCGGCGTCCGCCGCATGATGGCCCTGGTGGGCAGCGACACCTCGTTTGATCACGGCCGGGAGCAGTTGGAAATGCTCGCCGGTCTGGAGGTGACCACCAAAGCCGTGGAGCGTCACGCAGAGGCCATTGGCGCGGATGTGGCCGCACGCGACGAGCAACAGATCCACCGCGCCAAACAGCTGGACTTACCGATTCCCTTCGGTCAGCCCATCCGGATCATCTACCTTGAAATGGACGGTACTGGCCTCCCCATGGTGTCCTCTGAAACCGAAGGACGCGTGGGCAAGGTGGAAGGGCACCCCGCCCGCACGCGGGAGTGCAAACTCGGCTCCGTATTTACGCAAACCACCGTAGACGCACAAGGCCGGCCGATTCGCGATGAGGATTCCACCAGCTACGTCGGCGCCATTGAAACCGCCGAAGAGTTTGGCCTCCGCATCTATACCGAAGCTTGGCAGCGCGGCTGGTCGCGGGCGCAGACCAAAGTAGTCATCGGCGACGGGGCCGACTGGATCTGGAACATCGCCGAACAGCATTTCCCAGGGGCTATCCAAATCGTGGATCTCTTCCACGCCAGACAGCACCTCTGGGAATTGGCTGGCACGCTCTGTCCCAACAACCCGCTCCGTCAGCAGCGGTGGCTGAACCACAAACTTCAGTGGCTCGATAACGGCCAAATCGGAAAGCTGGTCAGCGCGATCCGCGCCGCAACGGAGCGTTACCCCGAAGCTGCCGATGCGATCCGCCTGGAAGCCAACTATTTCGAAAAGAACGCGGATCGAATGCGTTACCCCGATTTCCGCCGTCAGGATTTGTTTGTTGGTTCCGGCGTGATCGAGGCCGCGTGCAAGACCGTAATAGGCAGCCGCCTCAAACAATCCGGCATGTTCTGGACGGTCCGGGGAGCCAACGCCATTATCGCCCTTCGCTGCAATCGGCTCAGCGGAAAGTTCGAAGACTACTGGGCTGCCCGTCAGGAGGCCGCCTGACCTTCACAGATTTGTCGTGCACCCAAGGGGAACGGCGTCCGCGCGTCGGCGCTACTCCGGCGTGGCGGACTCCACCAGCACCAGCCCTGAAGGGAGTTCCTCTCCGAAGATGCGGCCCAACGTCCCGTCGTCCTCTTCCTCGCCATCGAGTACCGCGAGCAGACGGCCGGAATGCGGCAGCGTCTGGAGCTTGCTCCGCACGGCATCGCGTGTGGCGGGAGGAAGGTCGCGGGTGGGGTCTTCGGTACGGCGGGCCATGCCGGCCAACGCGTCGCCGGCGGCCTGAATGCCCCGCAGCGCTTCCACCCAGCGCGAGACGGTGGCAGGCGGGATCACGAGGTTGATCGGCCCGTAAAAAAGCTTGCGGGCGCCCAGCCGTCCCAGGCACCAGAGTTCGCTCTCCTTGAAATCGCCCGCTTTGACCCGTTTGACGAGCGCTTCGCCGAGCTCGGTCTTGGTGCCCAGCGGCAGCAGTTCCAGGCTGGCGGCGCAGCGCCACATTTCGCGGAACAGCGAGGGGTTGACGCGCTGCGGCTTCTTGATGCCGCGCGGCAGCAGGAAGGCGGAGAGCCGCTGGTAGACGTCGGTCTGCTGGTTGCGATTGAGACCGCCGGCCACGCGTCCCCAGAAAATCCACCAGTCGATTTCGCACTGCACCTGGTTGCCGTAGGTCAGGCCGGCGGCGTACACGCGGCGCGCCTGTTCGATGCGGAACTCGTCGCCAGGGTAGCCGAAGCCGGGGCGCAGGCAAAAGCCGGCGAGATTGAGCCAGCGGATCTCGTACGCCGGGCTCTTCTTGCGCCCGTCGGCCGCGGCCAGGAACGCGCCGGCCATCTGCCGGATCGCCGAAATCGGCCAACTGTTTTTGCCGAGCCCCATGGTCTGTTCGAGTTTGGCCGGGACTTCCTCGGGCGCGATCGGCGATTTCGCCGAGGGCGAGAAGACCGCCTCGATCAACTCCAGCGACCGTTTCATCGCCTGCTCGCTGACCACGGCTGCGGCCTTGCGCTCCGCGGGCGCTTCCAACGACAGCTTGCGCAGTTCAAATTGCAGGCGCCAACGGTTGTCGCTGATCTTGGATTCGCACCAGCTTTCCAGCGTGCCGATCTCCGTCA
>DAIRTY010000241.1:0-2973 GCA_036803645.1 Acidobacteriaceae bacterium
ATCTGCGGAACAATGGGGGATGAATGCTGGCCGAACCGTTTTCGCGCAATTGATCATTGGTATCCGTAAGAGGAACCGCACCTTGACGCCGGCGGTTGGAGCTACTGTTGCCGGGAAGCCCACGCCGCAGGGGTGAGGTCGGCGAGCCGCTGGATGGAAACGTCCGCAATGCCCGGCAAGACCCCGGCCAGGTACCCGCGGATCGGAATCTTCAGCCGCCGGCAGGTCTCCACGATGGAGGCGATGGCCGCCACTTTCGGCCCGGCGTCCTTACTCCCGACGTGGATCCAGTTCTTGCGGCCCAGCGCCACCGGTCGCATCGAGTTCTCCGCCAGGTTGTTGCTCAATTCCAGCTCGGGGTACTCCAGGAAGCGCGTGAGCTTCCGCCACAGCGAGAACGTGTACTTCGCCGCTCTACCCAACGCACTCGAAGGCAGCGCACCGGTGCGGACCGTCTCGATCTCCTCACTGATGGTCGCCAGTAATGGCGTGGCTCTCTCCAGCCGCAGTGCATGCCGCCCGGCGTGATCGAGCTTCCGTTCGCGCGCCTCGGCGTCGATGCCGAACAACTCATCGATCCACGCCACCATGCGCACGGCGACGACATCGCCGGGGTCTAGCTTGGCCGCCTCGAAGAACTTCCTCCTCGCGTGCGCCCAGCAGGCGGCATGCACCATCTTCGGCCCGCCCACGCCATCGTAGGCGATATAGCCGTCGGTCTGCAAAATGCCCTCGAACTGTCCCAGGAATTTCTTTGGCCCTTCGCGTCCACGCCCCAAGCGGAAGTCGAACACCACTCCGCTTCCCGGTCTGCCGTATTGCCACAGATACGCCTGATGGTTGTGGCCGCTTCCGTCGTGCATCTGCACGTCCACGGTTGTCTCATCCGCTTGAAGGTAACTTCCTCCGAGTAACTCGCGGCGCATCACGGAGACGATGGGACTGAGTAACTCGCCCACGCGCATCACCCATCCATCCAGCGTCGCCCGGCTGATCTCGACGCCCGCCTCGCGATCCAGAATCGCGCTCTGGCGGTACAGCGGCAGATGATCGCTGTACTTCGCCACCACCGTGTCGATCACCACCCGGTCGCTCGCCAGTCCCTTCTCGACGATCCGGGCCGGCGCCGCGGCCGCCGTCACGCCGCCTTCCTGGCAGCATTTGCAGGCGCGCTTTTCGCGCTTGGTCACCACCACGAAGTACTTGGCGGGCTCGACGTCCAACTGCTCGCTGGTCTCGTAGCCGATCACCGCCGTCTCCTGGCCGCAGGCCTTGCAGGTGCGCTGTTCCGGCGTGCAGGCGATCACGCGTTCCACACGCGGCAGTTCGGCCGGCAGTTCCTGCCGTCCTGGATGTTTGCGGCTCTTCGCCCTTGCCGCCGGCAGTGGCTCGCGCTGGCTCTCCGCACGGACCTCCAGGCGGCTCACCCCGGGCTCCAGTTCCAGAAGCTCCAATTGCGCGGAGTCGAGCTTCTCGCTGCCCGGGCCGTACTTCTTGATCCGCTGCAACCGCAACTGCGCTTCCAAGGAGAGGATCTTCAACTTGGCCCAGGCAAGTTCATTCTGGAGCTGGATAATCTGCTCGGGTTGGGAGGGCGAACTGGAAGAGAGGCCGCTCATGCGAGGTAAGTCTTAGTATAACTCTAATGACGGCTACTTACAAGCAATGTGCGTGGATAACTTATGCGGATATCTGTATCTCTTGAGCGGCCTTCCGATACCATGGGCGGCGCGTGGTGTCCGCCAGATCGATGCCGCCCAACAGCAGTGCCAGCTCTTCGTGGCTGAGCGCCACCTTCGTCTGCGTATCGGCGACCCGCGGCCATCGGAACCGCCCCCTCTCCAGGCGCTTGGCGCATACCCACAGGCCGCTGCCATCCCAGAACAGCAGTTTCAGGCGATTGCGTTGCGCGTTGGCGAATAGAAACACATGCCCGCTCAGCGGATCGCATTGCAACCGGTCGCGGACCAGACCGTAGAGGCCCTCGAAGCCTTTGCGCATGTCCGTGGCCCCCGCTGCCAGATAGATCCGCGTTGCCGGTCCCCAACCGAACATACTCAGATCCGCTCTAGCACGGCCAGCAACTGCGCCAACGTGCGGGCGTCAAACCGGCGCGCGACTTCGATTCGACGGCCGCTTTTCAGGGCCACCGTCAGGCCGCTGGCTCCTCCGCTCTCCGGCGCCGGGCCATTACCGGATACCTCGACCTCCAACCAGCGGACTCCGGGCGCGGCATTGGCTTGCGCCTGCCGTTTCCGATAGCGAGCCAGCGTGGCCAGGCTCAGGCCCCGCTGCCGGCAGAAGTCAACGCGGCTCAGCCCGCTGGCTTCGTATTCCGCCACCAGTTGCTCGGCTTCCCCGCGACTCCGGCGCCGCCGGACCGATACCACCTGCGCTTGTTCGTCCACCCCATCACTGCATCACCAACACCGACTGCTGTATAGATGGGGTTGGCTTGACGCATACGTTCGATGCTGATAAAAGATTGCTTGCACAGCTTCAAAATCCTCAACGCTCACAAGTAGTCTGCTACTTCGGCTACAAAGGGGATGAGCGTCCGGTTCGTTTCCGGCTGGGTGGTCAGGAGTACTTCGTAGAAGAACTGCTTGACCAGCGGTACGGCCCGAAGGACATCTTTTTCAAGGTCAGAGCGAACGACGGCAATGTGTACATCCTTCGGCGCCGCTCATCTGCGCCTGAAGGGGAATGGAGCCTGGAATCGTTTCGTGACATGAAGCGAGGCGGCTGAGAGGGAATGCCATGGCCTCGACACGAAGTCCGCTTCGGCTTGCGCACGGATGGACCTTGGTCCGCGGCCCGAGCCTGTCCGCAACGCTTGTGCGCGAATTCATCCGCCCGGCCGTTCGTGCCGTACCTTCCTCCCTGGCGCGGCGATTGGGATCCTGCCGGATCTCGCTTCCGGCGGAAGTGGTATCGGGCGTGGCCTCACGATGGACCGCGGCCAACGGCGGG
>DAIRTY010000242.1:0-2958 GCA_036803645.1 Acidobacteriaceae bacterium
TCCCACAAAAGCTCCGCCTTTGCCTTTTTCGGAGGGAGCAGGGGGATTCATCCCCCTGAATAAGGACAATCGAATCAAGGGGCTTTAGAGCGGAATCAGAGTAGGTATACCCGGGGGCAATCCCTCCGAGTGGCTTTTTCCTCAAGAAAAAGCCACCTTCTATGCTCTTCGCTTGGGCACTGTTACTCTGGTTCCGCTCTAGCCCCGGGCCTTTTGATCGTAGCGCCAAACAACCCGTTTTCCGCAACCTGTTCAGCCAAGACCCTCAAGTCGTCATTCTGGCAAAACCAGATTCTCGGTATGCTGGATGTAGCTGACCCTATTGCAATATAGTGTTTTATGTTTATAAACAATTAGTTGGGTCAACTAAAGAATGTGTAAGATGAACTGTCAGTCCGTCTGGTTTATTACTTATGTTCATCCGAAACTTGAGCATTTCCACAGGTGGAAAACTCACTCTATGGCCCGCTGAATGCCTGCCTCAAACTCCCCTGCCGGCCCAATCAAACTCACAACAACCCGGCCAGCCTCCGCCATCCCATAGAACGATCCCGGATGCACCAGCACTCCCCGCTCACGCGCCAGCCGCTGGGCGCACTCCACATCGCCAACGCAGCCCGGCAGCCCCAGCACCGCGCTCCATCCCGCATCCACCTCCAGCACTTGAAGCCGCCCCGGCGACTCCTCGGCAATGCGCCGCAGCGTGGCCAGGTTCCCCCGCGCCCGCTCCAGAATCTGCCCCTGAATCGCCGCGCGTCCGGCAAGCCACGACGCCATCGCCAACTGCACCGGCGCATTCATCGACAGAAACGTGTCCGCCACAATCTCCAGCCGCGCCAGCGCCTCGCCCCGTTCCCTCTCCGGCCCGAAGGCCGCGATCCACGCCGCCTTCATCTGCGGCAGCCCTGCGATCTTGCTCAGCCCGCTCAGCACAAACGTCAGCGCAGGATGCGCCCCGCAGGCAAAACTTCGCGCCGCAGGCGGCAACTCGCGCAGCGGATAGTCCAGAAAGACCTCGTCGACGATCAGCGCCAGCCCGTGCCGCGCGCAGATCGCCTCCAGCCGTTCCCGCTCGCCCGCGCCGGTCCAGTGTCCGGTGGGGTTGTTGGGATGCACCACCAGGATCGCTCGCGTCCGCGGCGTAATCGCCCGCTCCAACTCGCTCTGATCGATCCACCAGCCGTGATCGTAAAACAGCGGGTAAGGCCTCAGCCTTACGTCGTCCAGATCGGCCAGAAAGTCGAAGAGCGGGTAGCTCGGCTGTGCCACCAGAACCTCGTCGCCCGGGTCGCACAGCAGCCGGAACAAAAAGCTATAGCACTCGCTTGTGCTTGTCGTCAGGACTAAATCGTCAACCGCAACCTCGGCCCCATGCCCCGCGTAGTAGCGTGCCACGGCCTCCCGCGACGGCCTCATCCCGCGCGGATCGGGATCGTAGACCAGCGCGCGCGGGTTCCGCAGCGGTTCCAGCAGCGTCTCCGCATCGTACCGGAATCCGCACCGCGTGGGGTTCGCGAGCGTCAGGTCGTACACGCGCCGCCCCGGCGCGCGCGCCGCCCGCACCGCGGCAGCGTATCTGCTCTCGGAAGAGTCCCAAGCGGTTCGCGTAGAGAATCGGCTCACAGCTTCATGGTAGAGCATCGACGCGCCCGCGACCGTCCGGTCTTCATGGCGCATTGAAACTACTCCGCGTGCCCCAGCCCGTTCTCCTTGTAGGCCTTCTGAAGCACAAAGAACGCCGCCTTCTTCTTTCCCTGGTCGGAGACCAGCCCCTTGCGGTTGAAGCCGTCCTGAATCCCCGGCAGTTCGCGCACCGGCGAACGGAAGTCCATCAGTATCCACGGCGTTGTCCCGCGCAACTGCGGAATCTTGTTCAGCATCACGATCTGGTGGCGATAGATCTCCGCCTGATACTCCTCGCTCCAGCGCTGGTCTGCAGCCCCGTGCAGTCCAGCCTTTGCGCCGCCGCCGAACTCGCTGGTGATCAGCGGCTTGTCGTACGCAATCTTCCACTCGATCGAGTCGGCGGTCTCAGGCGTTCCCTCGTACCAGCCCACATACTCGTTGAAGCCGATCACATCCAGCGCTTTGCCCAGCGGATCGTCGATGTACTTTGTCTTGGTGTCGCCACGCACCAGCAGCGCCGCCGTCACCAGCCGCGTCGGGTCCTCCTGGTGCACGTACTCCGCCGAGCGCGTCAGGAACGCCGTGCGCGACGCGTTGTTCGGCGTCTCGTTGGCAATCGACCACAGAATCACCGATGCCTTGTCGCGGTCGCGCCGTATCTCCTCGTGCAACTGCTGCTGGCTCTTGGCGAAGACATCCTCGCGCTCGAACTCGACCGCCCAGTAGACCGGCACCTCCGACCACACCAGAATCCCCAGCTTGTCCGCGGCGCGCGTCATCCTCTGGTCGTGCGGATAGTGCGCCAGCCGCACATAGTTCGCGCCCAGCTCCTTCACCCAGCCAAGCAGCGTGGCCACGTCCTGATCGGTATTCACGCGACCGGACCGGAACGGTGCCTCGGCGTGGATACATACGCCGTGCAGCACAATCGGCTTGCCGTTCAGCAGAATCTTCGATCCCGAAGTCTCAATTGTTCTGAAGCCCATCTCGTCGGTCAGCGTGTCGTCCGCCGCCTTCAACACCACGTGGTATAACTTCGGCGTCTCCGGCGACCACAGCGTCAACCCTGTCGCCGCCATGCTGATGGCGACGCGCCCGCTGGCGTCCGTCGCGCCCTCGGCGTGCAGCTTGGCATCGGGCAGATCGACCGAAACCTGTGTCCCCGCCTGTGCGCCCTCCACATGCACATAGCCCTCGATCGCGCTCCTCGTCGCGCGGTCCAGATGCAGCTCGAAGTCGTCGATGAAGCTCTCCGGCACGGCCACTAGCGAGACATCCCTCGTCAGTCCGCCGTAGTTGTAACAATCGGCCTTCAGCGAGGGAAAGCCATCG
>DAIRTY010000243.1:0-2895 GCA_036803645.1 Acidobacteriaceae bacterium
GAGATTGAACGCAAACAGCGTCACGGCAGTCAGTTCGGTCACGGCCGAGAGGGGCAGAATTCGCCACGCCGCCGGCAGATTGGTTTCGTAAGCGGGGACCTCAGAGGCCACGCGAAGGAGGCAGCCAAGGTTTAGGACAGCCAGAGAAGCGAACATCAGCTTCTTGCTGAAGAGCAGTCGCATTCCGCTGAACGCGGGCAGTACTCTCTGGCCGATCGCAAACACCATGGTGGCGAGGAACCCGACGGTAAGAGCGTGGCGCGAGGCTCCCCAGATGCCGCCGTTCGCATCGGATCGCGCCGCGTAAACACCGAGGGCGGCCGCAACCAGAAGCCAGACGTAGGCCCCGCGCACGAAATAGGGAAAAGAGGCGGAGACGCCGAGAGTCTTCGCCGGCTTTTGCGCCCGCTCGAAGACTCGCAGGGCGATAGAGGCGACGATGCAGGCGATCAACAGCAAGGCTGTCGCCAGCCGGAACCGCCCGAGAAGCGCCGCTGCGATGCCGCAACCACAAGCGCCCAGCGCCGCCATCAGGCCACCCCCGGAGGACTTGCGAAGGCCCAGAAAGACGGGCAGCCACTTGGCGTTGAAGCCCCACACCGTCAGGACCGGGAACCCCCACGCGGCGAGGAATAGGTAGCGCTGGTCCAGCCAGTGCGGTATCTCCGGATGCGTGCTGGTCATAGCCAGATGGATGCTCTCGACCTGGTTCATTGACAGCGCAAGCAAGAAACCGGCCGTGGAAGCCATGACCAGCTTCATCCAAGTCTCGATCTGTGTTCCAGGCGGTGACGCGGCTCTGTCAGACCCCGGCGCGGGCCTGAACTGATGGCCGCTCACGGCCGCGAAAAAAATCAGGAAGCCCGTGAGTTGAAGCGCCGCCGATGCCGGCAGCAGGACGCGCCAGTTCCACTCGCTGACGTTGGCCACCCAGCGCAGCGTAACGCCGGAGGTCCACAGAGCCCAACTTGCCCAGCCGCGGCTCACGGCAAAGGGCATGAGCCGGCCCATCTTTGCCAAGGAGTAATAGCCGATCCCGATGATGAAGCTGCCAAGCCAGCCGAAGATCTGGGCGTGCCCGTGGGCCTGAAGCCAGGACGGTGAAAGGCCCGCCAGGGAATGCCGGCCGCTGATCGAGATCAGATTCCACACTCCCAGAAAAGTTCCCGGCAGCAACAGGAATAGCAGGCCAGTGAAGACGTAGGTCGTCAGCAGCCGCTGTAATGCGATTTCGGTCGCTGCCGGACTCGTATCGGTCATGGGAGATAGCTCTCCGTTTCAGCCAGACTGGTCAATCGGAGGAGGCGCTGCTCTTATCTTTGTTCCAGCGCGATGGCGCGCGGAAACAGGATGTTGTTCTCCAGGTGAATGTGCACATGCAAGTCCGCCTCCAGTGCTTTCAGTCCATCGAACAGAGCGCGGACTGTGCTGCAGGCGTAGGACGGATATTCAAAGCCGCGAGTGAGCTCACGGATCTCCAGGAGCGCCCCGCCAGCGCCCTCATGCTCACGTTCCATCACCCCGATGGGGTTGGCGACGGACCCGAAGGGAACCGGCGGTAGAGGTCGGCCCAGGGTTTCGGCGCGGCCATACTGTTCCAGGAAGGGGAAAAGCATCAATTCTTCCTTGTGCATGTGCATCTCCATCTCGGCGCGCAGAGATCCGAACACGTCCGCCAATTGGCTGAGGGTCTGCTGATCTTTGGGGCCATGGACTGCGAGCACCTTGTTCATGCGGTTGCCCAGGGCCGGCAGTTCGAGCTTGAGGTACTCGTGGTGCGTGCCGACGATGTGCTTCACGATTTCATCCAGCGGCGCAGTCTGCCAGTCTCGTTCGGACGCGTCGGGCGCTTGAGGCCGCTCGATTTCCTGCATGACGGATTCCGGTTTGAGTCCTTTGGCGGTGCACGCCTCGTCGAACGGTTGTTTCCCGCCGCAGCAATAGTCCAGACCGTAACGCTCGAGTGTGCGCACGGCGCTGAGCGATGTGGCGGCCACATCGGCCAGAGTTGTGGTTGTTGTCATCGACATTTCCTTCCTTCTGGCTTGATGATGCGCCTACCGAAGGGCTACATCAGTGACTATAGTCACGCGGCGCTGCGGTTTCGCGGTCAGTATTGCCGAAACCTCTCCACGCCAGTACGCAGGAGCTACGCCGAAGCCCAACATTGGCACCAGCGTTCAGCGAGGCGGGAGCATCTCAAATCTGTTTGTCATGCGTCCCCGAACGTCTGTTATAGCCGTCCTCCACCGGAGCTCTTCAGCAATCGGTAGCGCCAGCTCGAGCGCCAGCAAAACTTCTGCAAGGCCTCACAATAGAATCATGAAGGACTCTTTCCGAATCGAACGCGACACTATGGGGGACATGCAGGTGCCCGCATCGGCACTCTATGGGCCGCAGACAGCGCGAGCGGTCCAAAACTTTCCGATCAGCGGAAAGCGCTTCCCACGCTCGTTTATCCGCGCGCTGGGAATGATCAAAAGCGCTGCCGCGACCACCAACGGCCGCATGGGCCACCTGCCGCCGGCTCTGGCCGCAGCTATCGAAGCCGCGGCAGAACAGGTCGTGGAAGGGCGATACGACAATGAGTTCCCGATCGACATCTTCCAGACCGGCAGCGGCACTTCCACGAACATGAACGCCAATGAGGTAATCGGCCATCTCGCCGGCGCCCACCCCAACGATCACGTGAATCGAGGGCAATCGAGCAACGACGTGATCCCCACCGCCATGCACATCGCCGTCGCCGAATGTCTGGCGGCCCGGTTACTGCCGGCCATGCGACAGCTCGGCGCGTCGTTGGAACGCAAAGCTGTGGAGTTCCACGACATCATCAAGATCGGGCGAACTCACTTGCAGGATGCGGTACCCATTCGCATGGGTCAGGAATTTAGT
>DAIRTY010000244.1:0-2887 GCA_036803645.1 Acidobacteriaceae bacterium
CGTCATCGTCTCGGTATGAATGGTCTGGTAGCTCACCGGCATGATCTGCTCGCGCACGGCGTCGTTCGATGCGTTCAGGCTGAGCGCCAGCTTGGGCCGGATGGGTTCCTCGGCGAAGCGGCGGATCGCGGGCTCAATCCCGCTCGTAGACACCGTCATGCGCGACTCGGGAATGCCCATCGCGCGCAGCAGGTGAACGCTCTGCATGAAGGCATCGTAGTTCAGGAACGGCTCGCCCATCCCCATGAAGACCAGGTTGATGCGCGATGGCATCTCCACCCCGCGCCCGCTGCCAATGCGCACGCGCTGGCGATTCAGCACCGCGGCCACCTGTCCGGCGATCTCGCCCGCCGTCAGGTTGCGCCGCATCCCCAGCCGCGCCGTCAGGCAGAACTGGCAGTTCACCGCGCAGCCCACCTGGCTCGATATGCAGATGGTGGCGCGCTTGTACTGCTGCTCCTGTTCACTGGCCTCTTCTTCGACCGCGGCCTCGCTGCCATCGCCGCGCTCGCCGCCGTCGCCATCGGGCATCCACACCGTCTCGACGGTCTCGCCGTCGGCCATGCGCATCAGATAGCGCTCGGTGCCGTCAACGGAGCGCGCCGCCTGCGCGATCTCCGGCAGCCCCACCGAGTAGCCCTCGGCGGCGAGACGCTGGCGCAGGTCTTCAGGAAGTGTGGTGATCTCTTCGAGCGACTGCACGCGCTGCTTGTAGAGCGCCTCGGCCAACTGCACGGCGCGATACTTCGACTGCCCCAGCGCCACAATCACGGCGCGAAGCTCCTCCGGCGTCATCCCAAAGAGCGGCTTCGCCGCCGCCTGTCCATCCTCGATCGTGATTGAATCCATCGCCATCGCCAGAACTCAGTTTACCCGCCCCTCACCCATGCTCGTCCGTCCAACATCCAATCCTCTGTGACACAATAAAGTCTCCCCCTCTGGGAGACCAGGAGCCGCATGTCCGCAATCTGCACCCCAGCCGCCGCACCTGAATCTCCCTCCCGCAACATCCGCCGGACGGTTCTCCCCAATGGCCTACTCGTCCTCACCGAGAGCATCCCCCACGTCCGCTCGGTCTCCATGGGTGTGTGGATCGCCTCCGGCTCGCGCGACGAGCCGCTGGAGCTGAACGGCATCTCCCACTTCGTCGAGCACATGGTCTTCAAGGGAACCACCACGCGCAACGCCCAGCAGTTTGCCCGCGAGGTAGACTCCATCGGCGGGAACCTGGACGCATTCACCGGCAAGGAGAATATCGGCTTCAATATCAAAGTCCTGGACGAAAATATTGCACCGGCACTTGAACTTCTCGCCGATCTCGTCCTCCATCCCACCTTCACGCCGGAAGACATCAGTCGCGAGCAGGGCGTGATTCTGGAGGAGATCAAGATGGATGAGGACAGCCCCGACTATCTCGTCCACGAGACCTTCACGCAAAAATTCTGGAAGGGCAACGGCCTCGGACGCCCTACCCTGGGCACGGTCAAGAGCGTCTCCAGCTTCACCCAGCCGACCGTCTTCGACTTCTACAACAGCCGGTTCACCCCGCGCAACATGGTCTTCTCCGCCGCCGGACACCTGGACCACGACCGCTTTGTGGCACAGGTCGCCGCCTGCTTCAGCGGGCTCGCCGCCAGTACCGGAACTCCGTTCGCCAAGCTCCCCGCGCCCGCCACCTTCGCCAACATCACGCTGAAGCGCAAGAAGTCCCTGGAGCAGGTGCAACTTTGCCTCGGCGTTCCGGCCCCTCCGGTGGATTCACCCACGCGCTACGCCGTCTACCTGCTGAACTCGATGCTGGGCGGCGGCATGAGTTCGCGCCTCTTCCAGACCATCCGCGAAGACCGTGGACTGGCCTACTCCATCTACGCCGAGACCAGCCCCTTCCGCGACACCGGCGCGCTGAGCATCTACGCGGGGACCTCCGCCACTAAAATCGCCGAGGTCTTGCGGCTTACTCTTGCCGAGCTGCGGCGTCTGAAAGAAGACACCGTTCCGGAGGCAGAGTTGAAGCGCGCCAAAGACCAGCTCAAGAGCAACATCGTCCTCGGCCTGGAGTCGTCGTCCAGCCGCATGTCAAATCTGGCTCGCCAGGAGATGTACTTCAAGCGTTTCTTCTCGGTCGACGAGATCGTCTCCGCGGTCGAAGCCGTCACCGCCGCCGACATCCTGTCGCTGGCCCGCCAACTCTTCCGCCCCGAGGCGATCGCGCTCACTGTCCTCGGCAACCTCGGCCCATTCACCGTCTCGCGCGAATCTCTCGCATGTTGAGCCGCACCCTGCTACAGTTTCAATCGAGATCGAAACGCACATCTCGTTGCAGAGGAAACATGAAGACCACCGAACGCATCTCCCAATGTTTGTCATTCCGCAGCGAAGCGGAGGAATCTGCTTCTTCTTCACTGAGCAAAGAACTCGGCTTCACCCTCATCGAGCTGCTCATCGTCATGTCCATCATGCTGATCCTGATGGCGCTCGCCGTGCCGCAGATGATCAAGCTACAGAAGCACGCGAACGAAGTCTCCGCTGCGCAGACCATACGCACTATCGGCCAGGCCGAGACGATGTACAACTCCTCGTACAACGGATACGCCTGCCCGCTGGCCTCCCTCGGCGGCGATCCCAAGTCCGGCGCACCCTCCGCCACCTCCGCGCAGGTGCTCGATCCGGTGCTTGCGGCCACGGGACAGAAGTCCAAATACACCTTCACCATCACCTGCGGCTCCAAGGTCACCATCAACAATCAGGACGTTTACAACTCCTACGAGGTCACCGGCGTTCCTCAGGTCATCGGCAAGACCGGCGACAACGGCTACTGCTCCGACGAGAACAATATCGTCAAGATCGATCCCGCCGGTGGCACCACATGCACCCAGTCCCTCCAGTA
>DAIRTY010000245.1:0-2872 GCA_036803645.1 Acidobacteriaceae bacterium
GGCGGAAGGGACCTATGCGGAGACGGCCGCGCTGGACGGCGCAGGCGCCTCAGACGCCCGCGCGCAAGGAGCCTCCGAGCGGGCGGCCGCCGTGTTGAAGGTCCTCGACTCCAAGCGGACGGAAATGGAGCAGGCATCGTCGCCGGCGGCCTGGCGCGACGCGCGGCAGGCGGCGGCCATCGCATACCAGGCCTGCGCCATGCGCACTCCCGGCAAGGGCCCGTCCTACCGCGACGAGATGATGGCGAAGAACGTCGAGTGGCTCGCCGATGAGGCATATCCGGGCGAGAAGATTGTGCTTTGGGCGCACAACGGACATGTCCGATTCGGGTCGGAGGCCGGCGGCAAGAGCATGGGGACGTGGCTGAGGGAACGCTTTGGCCGAGAGCTTTACGTGGCCGGGTTCGCCTTCCGGCGCGGGCAGTTGCGCGCAGTCGGCACGACCAATGGCCAGATGACGGGCCTCGCCGATCACGCCGTACCTCCCGCGCCGGAAGGCTCGGGCGACGCGATTCTCAGCGCGGCCGGCATGTCGCTGTTCTTTCTCGACATGTCGAGCCTGCCTGCCGGCAGCCCCCTCGGCCGCGGGCTGGCGGAGAGCCACCTCTACTACAATGTGGGCGCGGTCTGGCAGACCGCCAACGCCGAAGCCAATCTCTTCCCGGAGGCGCTGGCGAAGTCTTACGACGGGCTGATCTTCGTCGAAGAGGGACACGCCGCCCGCGGGTTGGCGCCGCAGCGCTGAGCCCGGGGGCTGGGTCCAGAACAGCAAGCAAATCACCATCGTGGCTGAGCGCGGGTAGGTGGGGCGGGCCTCCTGGCCTGCCTTCTTAAGGCACGCTTCGCACACAGGCAGGCCAGGAGGCCCATAGGCGCTAACTTAATGATTAACGAAAGTTAACCTGTGGTATTCGACGCCGCGACCGTTCCCGTAGGTCGGCCTCCAGTTGGTTCCACTGGTTCAGGACATTTTGGAGCGGCAAGGCGGGTTCGATCGCCTGTTGTAGCGCATGCAGGGCAAAATCAAAAACCCGCCACGCGCTGCCATTTCCACGCTTCTGGCTGCCGGTAGCCCCAGGGGGAAATATCGCGCCCAAGCCGTTCCAGCTTTTGCCCTAGCAAGGCAATCAACAACTTGCCATAAAGCCACGCCCGCGCGCTTTGATCGTCGTGCTTGGGCAGCGATCCCAACGCCGCCAGCGTCTTCAGACGTTTGAAAACCAGTTCGATTTGCCAGCGCACTCGGTACCATTCCAGCACCTCGGACGTATTGAAGTGATTCGCCGGCGCCGTCGTCAATACCATCACGTAACGGGCGTATTGCAGGGTTTCGGGCTTCGGTTTCGGTCCTCCTTGTTGTGCCTTTCTGGCGATTTTACGGCGAGCCCTTTCCGCGGCCTCCTCGCTTTTGCGAAGGGCGCACAGCCGACCGCCGATCCGCTCTTTGGCCCCCTGTACCCAAACCGGCCATTCCCCCTCTGCGCCAGTCTCCTTGAGCTGACTCACCTGTTCCAACAACCCGAATCGCGAGCCCTGTCGATCCCACAGCGGCAAGGTGGAGCTATTGAGTCGCACCATCACCGCCGCGCCCTGCCGGTGCAGCGCTTCCACTCCCACGGGCTTACAAAAACCACGGTCCGCTAACACCAGGTCTCCGGGGCTGGCGGCGAAGCGTCCCAACGACTCTCCGGTACCCGCGCCTTTCACCGCGGTCAACTCCAAGTGGTCGCATACCAAACTCGGAATGCGCACGCTGTAGTGGATCCGCCACAGCGACCCGCCGCGGCCCGGCTCCTTGACCAAGGTTCCGTCCAGCGCACGCACGTTATATCCGCGCACTTCCGCCGGCATCTCCCATCCACTCTCCTGCAACAGCGACACGCACAAACGGCGCAGCCACTCTTCGGCCTTCTGCAAGCGCTTCATCAGCGCCACATCGGAGACCTGTGCAATGCCCACCGCCTTGGCCCGCACGACTGTTTCCCGTAGCGAGTATCCTTTGCCAACATGCAGCAGTAGCGTGCGTAACAGATCCGAAGTGCTGCCGAAGCCGCGCAGCCGTTCTGAAGCGCCACTGAGTATGGCCTGTTGTTCCCAACCCAAAGGCAATAGACCTAGCAGCAGCTTCCAGTCCTCGTCGAGAGGTTGCATGACCCAGTCTAGCGCAAGTATTAAGATTTATCAATGCTTAAGTTAGCGCCTATGGGCCAGGAGGCCCGCCCCACTGAGCTCACGGCAGGCGCATTGCGTGGCCAGCCAACTCCAGCCTCTGCTGTTTCATCCAGCGCAGCCTGACCTGATATTCCTGGTAGAGCGTGCCGAAACCCGCCCACCAATAGCCGAACACGAACAGCCCCAGGAACGGCGTGGCGAAATAGTTCGCCGTCTCGATGGCGAACACGATCATCGCCGCGAAGTAGGCGCCTACCAGGATCTCGGCGTACGGCAGCCAGCCGCTCCGACGGCGGTATTTCTTCGTTTCCAGATTGACGGCCCGTTCGCCGATCGCGTATTTCGGCGTGCGCGCGAACGCGGTCTGGACGCCGAACAGCGCCTCCAGCACCGCGCGCGTGTTGACGATCGTCAGCCCCACGCCAACGGCCATCAGCATCGGCAGCATCAGGATCGAGCGCTTCCAGTTCTTGGGATACAACTCGCGTTGCGCCACCACGTAGAACAGCGAAATCGACCAGAACGAAGCGGCGATGAGCGGCAGATCGATCAGGAACATCTGCCAGATACCCATGTAGAACCGCACGATCATCACCGGCAGCATGAGCGCCGAAATCACGATCATCAACGGATAGGTGATGTTGGGCGTCAAGTGCATGAACGCCTCGACCTTCACGCGCGCCGGTATGTCCGCCTTCAG
>DAIRTY010000246.1:0-1419 GCA_036803645.1 Acidobacteriaceae bacterium
GGCGGCGGCGGCAACGGTGGCCGTCGGCACGATTACCACCGGCCTGCCGGGAACTAACGCCTCAGTCACCAACAGCGGAACCAGCTCGGCTGCGATTCTGAACTTCACCATTCCGCAGGGCGCGACCGGCGCGGCAGGAAGCGGCGGCAGCGGAAGCGGAGGAGGAACCAGTGGGATTCCCTTCGCTTCGGTATATCACTCGGTAACAAATGCTTTGAATTACCCCTATTTCTCCGTGAACAACTCGAACGGGAGTACGACTGAGAACTCGACGAGTGCGGCATTGACATGGGTTCCAAGCGGTTGTGCGGCGACAAAACTGTATGTTTTCTCTGAACAAAGTTCCACAATCACGGTGACGCTGCGCATCGGGACACCAGGAGGTGGAACCATGTTGAGCAGTTCGGATCTTACCTGCACGCTATCTACGGGCAGTTCGTGTACCGCCGCCGGCAATGACACGGTGCCAATTAATGGCTTTGTGGACTACATCATCAGCGGTGCAAGCAACAATGCAACTGGCGTGTGGACTGCGCTCACCTGCAATTGATTCTCCTCGTGCAGATCGGCCCGCTTTCTTGCGCCGAGAGCAGATCATTCCATCCACAGCGCCGACTGCTTACTTCCCCATCCACAGCGAGCCTCAAGCTGTGGACCCGTCTACAGCGTAAGATTTGGCTAGATGTCAATGCAGCCGATCCTCGTCACCAGCCACGCCAACGCGCGGGTCAAGCAGCTTCGCGCGGCCTTTGCGGGACATGCACGCCTCAGCGGCGGACTGGTCGCCATCGAAGGCGAAAACCTGCTGCGCGAGGCGCTCGACAGCGGACTTCCGCTGAAGACGATCTTCCTCTCGGAGCGCATCGCTCCTCCCGCGTGGCTTCCGCGCGGAGTGGAGCTAATGCTCCTCGCCGAGGAGGTCTTCGCCAGCGCGGTCGCAACGCAGCACCCGCAGGGGATCGCGGCGTTGCTCGTCCCTCCGGTCTGGAATATCCAGTCCGCGCTCCCCGCAAACGATAACGCCGCGCTGCTTCTGGTCGCCGCGGGTTTGCAGGACCCGGGCAACCTGGGCACGCTGATTCGCTCGGCGGAGGCCTTCGGCGCGACCGCGGTTCTTACCACCGCGGGCACGGTGAGCGAGTGGAACCAGAAGGCCCTGCGCGCCTCGGCCGGGTCGGTCTTCCGCGTTCCCGTCGTTGCGATCACAGCCGAAGAGCTGGTCGCGCTGAAGTCGCGGGGCGTGCGCCTGCTGGCCGCTGTCGCGCCTGATTCCGATCTCGTGACCATCTCCGAATCCGTCTCTAACTCCGGCCTCACACTTCCCTGCGCTCTGATGATCGGCAACGAAGGCGCGGGTCTTGCAGACGAATTTCTCGCGCTGGCCGACGCGCGCATCGCGATTCCCACACCGGGCCGCGT
>DAIRTY010000246.1:1519-2836 GCA_036803645.1 Acidobacteriaceae bacterium
ATGAACCTCTTCAACCCCACTCCCGACGCAGCCGCAGCGCAGGCCAGCCACGCGCCGCTGGCCGATCGCATGAGGCCGCGCACGCTGGACGAGTTTGTCGGGCAGGAGCATCTGCTGGGGCCGGGCAAGCCGCTCGCGCTCGCCATCGCGCACGATGATCCCACCTCGATGATCTTCTGGGGGCCTCCCGGCACGGGCAAGACGACGCTGGCCAAGATTATCGCGGCACTCACCCAGTCAACGTTCATCGAGTTCTCCGCCGTCATGTCCGGCATCAAGGAGATCAAGGCCGTGATGGTGGCCGCGGAGAAGGCCGCCGGATTCCGTTCGCGCACGATCCTGTTCATCGACGAGATCCATCGCTTCAACAAGGCGCAGCAGGACGCGTTTCTACCCTATGTGGAGCGCGGCGCGATCCGGCTGATCGGCGCGACCACCGAGAACCCATCGTTCGAGCTGAACGCCGCGCTGCTCTCGCGCTGCCGGGTCTACACGCTGCTGCCGCTGACGGAGGCGCAGATCGTCGCGCTGCTTGATCGCGCACTCAACGATGAATCGCGCGGCCTGGGCGCGTCGGGCGTAAAAGCCGATGAAGACGCGCTCGCCACCATCGCCTCCTACGCCAGCGGCGACGCGCGCAACGCGCTCAACGCGCTCGATGTTGCCGCAAGCCTCGCCGCCGAAGATCCAGAGCGGCGCATCACGAAGGAGATTGCCGCCGAGGCGTTGCAACGCCGCGTCCTGCTCTACGACAAGAAGGGCGAGCAGCACTACGACATCATCTCCGCGCTGCACAAGAGTGTGCGCAACTCCGACGTGGACGCCTCGCTCTACTGGCTGGCGCGCATGTTGCAGGCCGGCGAAGACCCCATGTACGTCGCGCGCCGCATCGTGCGCATGGCGGTGGAGGACGTCGGACTGGCCGCGCCCGAGGCGCTCAACCTCTGCCTCTCCGCGCGCGATGCCATGCACTTCCTGGGCCCGCCCGAGGGCGATCTCGCGCTGGCGCAGGCCATCGTTTATCTCGCACTCGCGCCCAAGTCGAACGCGGTCTACACCGCCTACGGGGCCGTGTGCGGCGACATCGAAGCCACCGCCGCCGAACCCGTCCCGCTGCACCT
The DNA here is from genome assembly GCA_036803645.1 of Acidobacteriaceae bacterium. Lineage (GTDB taxonomy): Bacteria > Acidobacteriota > Terriglobia > Terriglobales > Acidobacteriaceae > Edaphobacter. The sequence goes on from DAIRTY010000246.1 coordinate 2,641, forward strand.
GCGCAATGCTCCCACCAAGCTGATGAAGTCGCTGGACTACGGCAAGGGCTACCAGTACGCGCACAATGTGGAGGGCCGCGTGGCCGACATGGAGTGCCTGCCGCCGTCGCTCGCCGGCCGCCGCTACTACCACCCGACACAGGAGGGCCGCGAGAAGCTGCTGGCCCAGCGCATGGACGAGGTCGCGCGCATCCGC
>DAIRTY010000247.1:0-2797 GCA_036803645.1 Acidobacteriaceae bacterium
ATCCACCTGCCGCTTTCAACCGATTTCCCAGATCAATAAAGTCCTCGTATATGCCCGCAAGTTTTCCATACACGGCGAGAGCGGTGTCGCGAATCGCATCGGCATTCCTGGCAATCTCCGATTGCTGCCAGCCGAAGGCTACGGCCTTCAGCAGAGCAATCAGCGTAGTCGGCGTAGCAAGTAAAACGCCCGAACTTGCGCTGAACTCGATCAGCGAGGGGTCCTGCTCGAGCGCAGCGCTGAAGAGCACCTCGCTGGGCAGAAAGCAGACGACGAAGTCCGGCGAGTCGACGAACTGACGCCAGTAGGCCTTGCTGGAGAGATCCTTCAAGTGCTCGCGCACGCGTGCCGCGTGGGCCACCAGCTTGCCGTTGCGAACCACCTCGTCCTCGGCATTGCTGGCGTCGAGGAAGGCGTCGAGCGGAGTCTTTGCGTCGACGATAATCGTCCGCCCGTTGGGCATCTTGACGACGAGATCGGGCCGGTAGCCCGCGTCCTCGCCGCGCACGAAGCGCTCGACATCGAACGAGGCGTACTGCACCATTCCGGCGAACTCGACGCACTTTTTCAGTTGCAGCTCGCCCCAGTTTCCCCGGGCCTTCGGTGCCCGCAGAGCCTGCACCAACTGCGTTGTCTCCTTGCGCAGATCGGCGTGCGAACGCTGGATGTTCTGCACCTCGGTGAGGACGGCGGCGTAGGCTCCCTCGCGTTTCAGTTCCAGCGCGGCAGTATCGACTCCCAGCTTCGCCAACGACTCCTGCATCGGCTTCAGCAGTGTCTCAATCGCGATCTGCTTCTCCGTCAACTTATTGGTCGCCTGCCTCTGCTGATCCTCCAACTGCTGCTGCGAAAGTTGCATCAGCCGCCGACTGTTCGCATCCAGCGCGCTCGCAGCCAGCGCCTCAAAGCTGGTCTTCAAGCTCATCTCCACGTTCATCAGGGCCTGAATCTTTTCTCCCGTCGCCTCCAGCTTCGCGCGCACCCCGGCAAGCTCTTCGCCCGCTGCCCTGCCTCGCTCGCGCTCTGCCCTCAACTCATCTTCCTTCGCGGTCAGGCCCAGCTCTTTCTCTTCGATCAAGGTGCGAAGCCCTGCCAGCTCCGATTCCCGCGCAGCCAACTCCGCGCTTGCTCCCTGTGCGCGACCGTTTGCAATCAGCCATGCCACCACCGCACCCGCCGCACATCCCACCGCGAACCAGACCACCAACATTATTTGCATCCCACAAATTTACGCCAGTTGTTCGCTAAACCCCAAGATAAAGTGCCATCGGCGGCAAATGCGGCCGGTCGAAGCGCGGTTCCTGGGCCGGACCTTGCACCAATATCCCCCGCTTTGCTTTACACTCGGCTAGGCGCTCGGTATCCTTGAGACTTGTGCATACCGCACACCGCGTCCTTGCAAACCACGGCCCGGCCCACATCGCAATTGGGACCGGCCCGCATCGGGCTTGAAAAGCAGCACACACAGGAGAACGAAATGGCAGCAGTTGATGAAAAGGTAAAACAGATTATCGTCGAGCAGCTTCAGGTGGATGAGGCCGAAGTGACCCCAGGCGCCAGCTTTCAGGAGGACCTCGGCGCGGACTCGCTCGACGTCGTAGAACTGGTCATGCAGTTCGAAGAGGCCTTCGACATCCAGATCCCCGACGAGGACGCCGAGAAGATCAAGACCGTCAAGGATGCCGTCGACTACATCGAGAAGAACCAGAAGGGCGCCAAGTAACAATGGAAGCCACGCACCCGATAGAGCAGCAACCCTGGCGGCGAAGGGTCGTCGTCACCGGTATCGGCCTCGTCTGCGGGGTCGGCAAGACCGCGCCTGAAGTCTGGCAGGGCCTGCTTGCTGGCCGCAGCGGTATGGCGGAGATCAAGGCATTCGATCTCACCGGACACCCGGTGCGTATCGCTGCCGAGGTCAAGGACTTCGACCCGTTGCTCTTCATTGAGAAGAAAGAGGCGCGCAAGATGGGCCGTTTCATCCATTTTGCGATTGCCGCGGCGCAGGAGGCGATGGACCACTCCGGCCTCAAAATCGACGAGTCGAACCGCGACCTGGTCGGGGTCCACATCGGCTCGGGAATCGGCGGCTTCGACGTCATCGAGCGCGAACACACGAACATGCTGGCCGGAGGTCCGCGCAAGATCTCGCCCTTCTTCATCCCCGGCGCCATCGTCAACCTCGCCGCCGGCCACGTCTCCATCCGCTTCGGAGCGCGCGGCCCCAACGAGGCCACCGCGACCGCATGCGCCTCCAGCGCCCACTCCATCGGCGACGCCTTCCGCATCATCGAGCGTGGCGACGCAGACGCCATGATCGCAGGCGGCACCGAGGCAGCCATCACCCCCATGAGCGTTGGCGGGTTCGCCGCCATGAAGGCCCTCTCCACGCGCAACGACGACCCCACCCATGCCTGCCGCCCCTGGGACAAGGACCGCGACGGCTTCGTCTGCGGCGAGGGGGCCGGAATTCTCATCCTTGAAGAGCTGGAGATGGCCCGCGCCCGCGGCGCACGCATCCTTGCCGAGATTATCGGCTACGGCATGTCCGCCGACGCATACCACATGACCGGCATGGCCCCCGAGGGCGAGGGCTGCCGCCGCGCCATGAACGCCGCCCTCAAGGTCGCCGGCATCTCGCCGGACAAGATCGACTACGTCAACGCCCACGCCACCGGAACGCCGGTTGGCGACTCGCTCGAATCCAAGGCCATCGAAAATGTCTTCGGCGAGCGCGCGCTCAACCACACCCTGCTGGTCAGCTCCACCAAATCCATGACCGGACACCTGCTGGGCGGCG
>DAIRTY010000248.1:0-2794 GCA_036803645.1 Acidobacteriaceae bacterium
CGTTGATCTCCGCCTCCATGCGGATCAACTGCGAGTTCATATAATTTGCGCCCGCCTTGGCCAGCGATGGCATGGTATTCGGCGCCATCCGGTTCCAGCTCGATATGCAGACATCCGCGCCATCGTTGCCGGAGACGTACTTGCCCCAGGGATAGTTGGCGATATACACCTCCATGGGAGAGTTCAGCGGGTTCACGCCAACCTCGCCGTAGCCGCGAAACGCGATGGGCCGGATGTAGCATGGCGCAACGCCATTGGCCTCGACCAGATCGACCGCCGCGGCGCACAGCTCATCGTGCGTGTAACCCAGCGGCATACGGTAGATCTTTGCCGAGTCCAGCATCCGGCGCATGTGGTCCTGTAGGCGGAAGATGGCCGCGCCATTCGGCTGCGCATAACAGCGCATCCCCTCGAAGACCGAAGACCCATAGTGGATCACATGCGACATCACATGGATCTGCGCCTTCTCCCATGCAATGAGCTGCCCGTTGTGCCAGATATTCTTCGTCGTCTCAAACGCCATTTCTTCTCCTTCACCCTGCGAATCCAGGATTTCAGCCGTCAATCCCCAATGGATAAACCATTATACGGCGTGTATTCCTGCCCTCGAATAAAATCAACGGTGCGACAATAGCCTGTGGCCTTCGATCCACATTTCGTCAGCCTGTACGGATTGCAGCACTCGGCGTACGTGCACTTCAGTGTGCTGGCGCTCAGCTCCATCTTTTTTCTGGTTGATCCGTTCGCCGCGCTGCCCACGTTTCTGGCCATCACCGAAGGCTCGGACGCAGTGCGCCGCCGCCGCATTGCGCGCAAGGGAGCGCTGACCACGCTGATTGTGCTGGCGGCCTTTGCATTTGCCGGCGAGGCCATCTTCCGCGTCCTCGGCATCACACTGCCCGCATTCGAGATCGCAGGCGGAGTCATTCTGATGTTGATCGGCCTGGACATGCTGCAGGCCCGGCGCTCGGCCACGCAGGAGGTGGTGGGCGACACCGAGGCCGCCGCGCAGAAGGAGGACGCCGGAATCGTTCCCCTGGGCGTGCCCATGCTGGCCGGCCCCGGAGCCATCACATCGGTGATGGTGCTGGTGGGACAGGCGCAGACGCGCTGGCAGATGGCCGCCATCCTGATCTCCATCGCCATTACCGCGACCGCCTGCTACCTGATCCTCGGCCACTCAAACAAAGTGGTGCGCCTGCTCGGCGACACTGGAATCCGCATTCTGGTCCGCGTCATGGGGCTGCTGCTGGTGGCGCTGGCCGCGCAGTACTTCGTCAACGGCCTGGCCGACCTCGGCGTCATCGCCCACCCCGCCTATTAGGCGGGAAGAGTCTCGACCGGCGCTGGGAAGGTCTGCACAGCGGATTCGAGATTCCCTCGGCGGCTTGTATCCCCCTTCCCTGCCGTTGAATCTGCCTTGGCGGCTCTATGATGGACGGTGTGCGCGAAGATCTGGCCAGCCTTGTCGATGAGTTCCGCCGGCACTCGGGTGAGACGGCGGTGGTGGCGCACCGCGGCAACCGGCGCTATGCGACGACCTACGGCGAGCTGGCCGGGATTGCGGGGCGCTTCGCGGCGGAGCTGGAGCGGCGCGGCGTTGCGCCGGGCGAGCGCGTGGTGCTGTGGGGTGAGAACTCGGCGGAATGGATTGGAGTCTTCTTCGGCTGCCTGCTGCGCGGAGTGATTGCGGTGCCGCTGGACGCGGCGGGCTCGAGCGATTTCGCGGGGCGGGTTGTCAAGGACGTTGCGCCAAGGCTGATCGTGGGCGATGCGCGGCTGCTGGCGACGCTGGGAAAACAGGGAACAGGGATCAGGGAACAGGGAACAGAAAAACCGGGGAAGGATGCGGGTCCGGCGCTTCCCGATTGCTTACCGCTGGCGGGTATTGCTGCGCGCTTGCCTGCCGAGCCGCTATTCGCGGTCAGCGGCGCGGTCAACCGGGAGACGCCGTTCCAGATCGTCTTCACCTCGGGGACGACCTCGGAGCCGCGCGGCATTGTGCATACGCATCGCAACGTGCTGGTGACGCTGGGGCCGATCGAGAGCGAGATGGCGAAGTATCGCCGCTATGAGCGATGGTTCCATCCGCTGCGCTTTCTGAACAGTATTCCGCTGAGCCACGTCTTCGGGCAGTTCATGGGGCTATGGTGCCCCGCGCTGCTGGCCGCCGAGGTACACTTCGCCGAGCAGTTGGAGCCGGCGCGCGTCACCGAGCTGATCCGGCGCGAACGCATCTCGGTGCTGGTGGCCGTGCCGCGAATGCTGCATCTGCTGCGCGCGCATCTGCTGGGGCGCTTCCCTGCGCTGGCCGCGGAGTTGGAGGCGTCCGCAGAGCTTTCAATATGGAAGCGATGGTGGCGCTTCCGCCGCGTACACAGCGCGCTGGGCTGGAAGTTCTGGGCGGTGATCTCGGGCGGCGCGACGCTGCCCGCGGATCTGGAGACCTTCTGGAACCGGCTCGGATTTGCGCTGATCCAGGGCTACGGCATGACGGAGACAGCCGCGCTGGTAACGCTGAACCATCCCTTCCACATCGCTCCGGGGACGATTGGGAAGGCGCTGCCGGGACGCGAGGTGCGAATCAGCGACGACGGCGAGATATTGGTGCGCGGCGAGATGCTCAGCGGTGCGACCTGGGCGGGCGGACGGATGCATGCGCGCGAGGGCGAGTGGCTGGCCACCGGCGATCTGGCGGAGAAGAATGCGGCGGGCGATCTGCGATTTCTGGGGCGCAAGGGCGATGTGATTGTGACCGGCGCGGGGGTGAATATCCATCCCGCCGATCTGGAGG
>DAIRTY010000249.1:0-2774 GCA_036803645.1 Acidobacteriaceae bacterium
AAAAGCCACCTTCTATGCTCTTCGCTTGGGCACTGTTACTCTGGTTCCGCTCTAGGATTCTCCGTTGTCGATATCAGCCATATCTCTCAGTAAACGATCTTTCAGTCTTCCTTTTTGGCAACCATCCCGCTTCAACACCAGTTGTCCAATCTCGCAACCGCCGCGTAGACTGGTTGACCGGTACCGCCGCAACCATCTCTCAAGGATGAACCCATGAATCACCGTCCGCGCACACTCCTCTGCGCATCCCTCCTGCTCGCAGCCGCAGCGTCCGCGCAAACTCCCTCCGGCACAGCCACCGCTCCCACCCAAGCTCCGCCCGCACCGAGCGGCAGTCCGCTCACACGCCACTATCGCGATGGAGAAACGCTCACGTACCACATGACAGCCGCCAACGACGACTGGCACTACACCGCCGTAGCCTCCAGCGTGGCGAAAAAGACGGCCAGCGGCGGCTATATCGAGGAGTTTCGCTGGACCGGCATGACATCCAACCGGCAGCCCATCGCGCTGGCGCCGGCGATGGCGCAATTTCGCGAGACCCTCTCGTTAGACCCCACCTGGATGCCTTCCGGACTCGATCTGAGCAAAGTGGATCTGCAGTTTGTGGGGCCAATTACGGATCTGATGACCTTCTACGTAGACCTGTGGCTCATGAATAAAGTTGTCGTTCTGCAACGCCCGGGAGAGCATTTTTACGTGCCTAACCCACAGGTTGCCTCATGGGCGGACGGCACGCACGTGCTCATCGGAGCGGACCACGTCGACTTCGACCTGAATCTTCAGTCGATCGATCCGGTGAAGGGGACGGCTGTGGTTGTGGTTCGCCATGTGCCGCCATCAAGTCCCAATCTGCAGCTTCCGGCGGAGTGGATGAGTGCCCCCGTGGCGGACACGCCGAATAACTGGGTTCAGGTGACGAAGACAAAAAATGGGAAGTACCAGGCGGAAGTTGGCAAGGAAACTTTTGACGTCTCAATTACCGTCAGCACGGCGGATGGCAGGATTCTCTCCGCAAGCATGGACAACCCCGTGGTGATGAGCGCTCGCGAGTGCGAGGACGCAGCGCTGACAAAGTGCGGCGATGCGCAGCAGCACACAATCCACCGGCATGTCGAGATTGCCCTGGAGCATTAATGTGCGTCCACCCCTGAATTGTCGCTACCGCAGTATTCCCGGCCCACGTTTTTCAGCACTTGATAGCAGGCCCATGGGATCGCCCAGTGAGCTATCGACCTTCTCTTATTGCGTACCGGCCCCCGCCAGTTGTCCAATCTTCCAGCCGCCGAGTAGACTGGTTGACCGACACAGCTTCAACCATCTCTCCGCAACTCAATAGCAAGGATGAACCCATGAACCTCCGTCCGCTTCCGCTCCTCTGCGCATCCCTTCTGCTCGCCGCCGCCACACTACCTGCGCAAGCTCCGCCCGCACCTGCCGCCGCGCCCGCCGCCGCACCCGGCGCGAACGCAGCCCAGCCGCCGCGCCGCGCCTCCGAAGCTACTTATGTACAACCCGCTTCGGTTGCGCCCGGCGATCTCACCACCTGGCCGCGCGGCGTCTCGCCCGCCGAGGTCGGCAAGGCGCTGGCCGAGCACTTCGTCACCGGGCCGCAAGGCGCACGATTCTCCGGATACCCGTATGTATGCACATTTTATGGAGCGATGACCTTCGCTGCCCTCACCCATGACGACGCGTTGCGCGACCGCCTGATCGCCCTGTTCGACCCAATGCTGCCGGGCGGCACGGGCCGCCAGCCGCAGCGCCATCACGTGGACGACTCCATCTTCGGGGTGATCCCACTGCAGATCGCCATCCAGACCAAAGGACTCCCGACCTACGATCCGAAGTACCTGCAGCTCGGCCTCTCCTGGGCAGACCGCCAGTGGGGCCCGCTCGCTGCCGACTCTCCTGCCGAACTGCCCGCCGACGTTCACGACGCGCTCGTGAAGGACGGCCTCTCACCCGAGACCCGCCTCTGGGTGGACGACATGTACATGCTCACCATGCTGCAGCTCGAAGCCTACCGCGCCACCGGCGACCGCAAGTATCTCGACCGCGACGCCCACGAGATGGTCGCCTACCTCGACCGCCTGCAGCAGCCCAACGGCCTCTTCTTCCACGCGCCCGACGTGCACTACTTCTGGGGTCGCGGCGACGGCTGGTTCGCCGCCGGCATGGCCGAGATGCTGCGCACCCTGCCCGCCGACCATCCCGACCGCCCGCGCATCATGGCCGGATACAAGCTGATGATGGCCGCGCTGCTGAAGTATCAGAACCCCGACGGCAGTTGGCGCGAACTGATCGACAACCCCGCGGCTTGGCCGGAGTCCTCCAGCTCCGCCATGTTCAGCTTTGCGCTCATCACCGGAGTCAAGCACGGCTGGCTGGACGCCGCCACCTACGCCCCAGCCGCACGCCGCGGATGGATCGCCGTCGTCGGTTACGTCGATCAGAACCACGACGTCACCCAGGTCTGCACCGGCACCGGCAAGCTCGACAGCATGCAGTACTACCTCGACCGCAAGCGCGAGACCGGTAACCTGCACGGCCAGGCGCCCGTCCTCTGGGCCGCCACCGCCCTGCTGCGCGACGAGAAGTGATCCTTCGCCCGCGCAACATATGTGAAAGAAATCACAGAATCGCCGCCTGCGCGGGACTATTGTTCTCCCACTTGGAGCCGACCGGAGCATCATGTGCCCATCGTCATGACGCCGCCAGCACGGGGCGGCATGGCAGCGTTCGGGCATTCGCCGCTGCCTGTCCATCCCGCA
>DAIRTY010000250.1:0-2742 GCA_036803645.1 Acidobacteriaceae bacterium
GGCGATCAGCTCGGTCTTGTAGCTCTCGCGCAGTCCGCTCTCGTTGGCAAACTCGAATGCCGTGCCAACCTGCACGCCCGCGGCCCCTTGTGCCAGCGCCTCGCGCAGCATCTCCGCGCTGCCATAGCCCCCAGCCAGCCAGAAGGGCACGCCCAGCTCGCGCAGCTTTGCAATGTCGATTGTGTCCCGCTCGCCGTAGACCGGCTCGCCGATCTCGGAGAAGACCGGCTTGCCGCGCGGCGGCGCGTTGTGGCCGCCGGCCGTGCGCGTCTCGATCACAAGCCCGTCCACGCGCCCGTTCGCCTTCTTGAGCATGGTTGTGGCCAGCGTGTTGGAGCTGACGATGGGCAGGAACCTGGGTCGCGTCAGCGGGCCAAGCTCGACTTCCATGAACTCGCGCGGGTCGAAGCGCATGGTGACGTCGTCGCCCTCCTGCGAGCCGTGGACATGGATTGCATACTCCGCAGCCTGGTGGTTGACGTAGCGGTCGAGCACGCCGGGAATCTTCAGGGGGATTCCCGCGCCCATGATGACGTATTCCACACCGGCCAGCATCGCCCCGTAGATGCACGGCAGATGCGCTGTCTGTATCTTCTCCAGATAATTGATGCCCACCGGATTGGAGTGTCCCTGGCGCGCCAGATAAACCTCGACGAAGTTGGCCACGATGCAGAGCTCAGACAGTTCGCGAGGAATGTCTTTCTCCAACGGCGGGATCGCGCAGTACGGGGTGCGTTCGGCCTTTCCCCCGGCGATAAAGTACTTCTGCCAGACGCGCTCCGCCATTGCAGGGAAGGGAAACGCATCCAGTCCGCGGCGCATGTGGCCGTCCGGATCGCCATCCTGCAACCGCCGCGCCAGGATCGGGTCCAGCGCCGTTCCGGAGACCAGTCCAAGCTGTCCGAGACGCGAGACAGCCTGCGCCAGCCGCCAATTCGATACGCCCGCACCCATTCCACCCTGGATAATGACCGGGTTGCTCGTCGAAGGATCGCTCGTTGCTGGTTCACTCATATTAAAAATTATTTCATCCGTACAGACGCTCAATCGTATTAGTTTTGTAACTCCTGATCGCGCTGCCAAGCCTGATTCCAGTGGGTGAAAGGCTGCAAGGAACACTTTCAGTCGCCCGCAAGTGCAATGGGATGTTCGCTGCAGCAGAGCGCCCGCAAGGCAATTTGCCCGATAATGTTGATAGGCTTCAATAACTTGATGCCAGATGCCCATGTGGGCGCGCGGAATGATAGTGCAGGGGAATCATGATTCGATGCGGGATGGCCCGATGACGAAGACGGTGATCGTTGGTGGCGGCATCAGTGGGCTGGCGACTGCGTTCACCTTGCAGGAGTGCGGCCGGACGGACTACACGCTGATCGAGAGCGCGCCGCGCTGGGGCGGGAAGATCACGTCCGTCCATGAGGCCGGGTTCACAATCGAAGGCGGGCCCGACTCGTTCATCACCCAGAAGACGGCGGCGATCGAGCTGTGCAAGCGGCTCGGGCTGGAGGACCAACTGTCCGGCTCCAACAGCGGGAAGAACGCGGCGACATATATATGGAGCGGCGGGCGGCTGCACCGGATGCCCGAGGGGATGATGCTGATGGCGCCGACCATGGTGCTTCCATTTCTGCGCTCGCGGCTGATCTCGTGGCCGGGAAAGATGCGCGCGGGGTTGGAGGTTTTTATTCCACGGGCGCGCGGTGATGGGGACGAGAGCCTGGCGGGCTTTGTGCGGCGGCGGCTGGGCAACGAGTTGCTGAACAAGATTGCCGGGCCGCTGATGGGAGGCATCTATGCGGCGGACCCGGAGCGGATGAGCCTGAAGAGCACGTTTCCCACCTTTCTGGAGATGGAGAAAAAGCACGGCAGCCTTCTGCTCGGAATGATGAAGCGGTCGAAGCGGCCTGTAAAGCCCGAAGCAGGGCCGCGCGCGGCGCATGGAGCGAAGCGGCCGTCGATGTTTATGACGTTGCGCGGGGGCTTGCAGCAGCTCTCCGATGCGCTGGTGGCGCGGTTGCCGGAAGCGAACCTGCGGGCGGGCTGCCGCGCGCTCGCCGTCAGTCGCTCTGCGGAGCGGTACAGGATCGAGCTGAGCGATGGTTCATGCCTTGTGGCGGACGATGTGGTTTTTGCAACTCCATCGTTTGTGACGGCCGATCTGGTGGAGCAGCTTGATCCCGCGCTGGCGGAGCGGTTGCGCGCGATCCGCTATGTATCGACCGCGACGGTCTCGCTGGGCTTCCGGCGCAGCGAAGTCGCGCATCCGTTGCAGGGAGCGGGGTTCATCGTGCCGCCCAGCGAGGGGCGAAGGATTACGGCGTGCTCGTGGTCTTCGGCGAAGTTCAACCATCGCGCGCCCCAGGATTGCGTTCTGCTGCGCGTCTTTATCGGCGGCGCGCTGGCCGAGGAGCTTGCCGAGCAGGATGAGGCCGCGCTGGTGCAACTGGCCCGCGAGGAGCTGCAGGTGATTCTCGGAATCGCCGCGACGCCGGTGCTGGCCAGGGCCTATCGCTGGTCGAAGGCCAATCCGCAGTACGACCTCGGACATGAAGAGCGAGTCGCGGAGATCGAGCGGACGATGGCAATCCTTCCCGGGCTGCATCTGGCTGGCGCTGCCTACCATGGGCCGGGCATTCCAGACTGCATTCAGAGCGGGACCAAGGCTGCAGCGGCAATCGCCGCGAGACAGGCGCGAGGCGAGAACAGTTGTCGAAGCGATGCGCCGTCCTGCTGCATCGAATC
>DAIRTY010000251.1:0-2711 GCA_036803645.1 Acidobacteriaceae bacterium
GGTGGCGCGAGTTGCCGAATTGCGCAAGGTCCATGAGGCGTTTGCCTGGTTCCGTTCGCACGCTCGCGAGCTGGAAGACTTGCAGCTCGAAGTGACCTCTATCGCCGCGCCTCCATGGGGCGAGGCTGCACGCAGCGCATGGCTCAAAGCGCGCTTCAGCGACTTGGCGCTTACCGATGTGCACCAGGATGAGTTAGGCAACGTCTTCGCGATCCGACCGGGTACCGATCCCAACGCACCGTACATCGCGCTGAGCGCGCATATCGATACGGTGTTTCCCGCGGGAACGGCGATCGAAGTGCGCCGCGATGCCGGCAAGCTCTATGGGCCCGGCGTCTCCGACAACTCGTCGGGCACCGTTGCCCTGCTGGCGATTGCGGGTGCTATGCAGGCTGCGAACCTATCGAATGCCGCTCCGGTCCTCTTTATCGGCGACGTGGGAGAAGAAGGCGAAGGCGATCTGCGCGGCATGCGTCACATCTTTCAGCAGCCAAAGTGGTCGGCAACCATAGCTTCGCTGGTGGTGCTCGATGGCGCAGGAACCGACACCATTATTACCGAAGGACTTGGCAGCCGGCGTTATGAAGTCACGGTACGTGGCCACGGCGGCCATTCGTGGAGCGACTTCGGCGTCGCTAATCCGATCATTGCGTTGGCACGGATCATCGATCGCTTCACCCGAACGCCCGCACCCACGCTTCCGAAGACCACCTATAACATCGGCATGATCAACGGAGGGACGTCGGTCAACTCCATTCCTGAGTCGGCGACCATGAAGGTGGATACCCGATCGGCCTCCGTGGAGCAGCTCGACCGGTTAGAGAGCGCCCTGCACGAAGCGGTTGACGCTGTCATTCCCGAACTCACCGGCCGCAAGAAACAAGAGCTGCTGACGGCAGAGGTCCGCATGATCGGCAATCGTCCGGCGGCCGATTTGCCGGCAGAGTCGCAGTTGCTCAAAGCCATTCGCGCGGTGGACGCGCAACTCAACAACGCAGCGCGCATTCAGCGGGCCTCCACCGATGCCAATGTCCCGCTATCGCTCGGCCGGGAAGCAATCGCCATCGGCGCCGGAGGCAGCGGCGGCGGCGCCCATACCATCGGCGAATGGTACGACCCAACTGGCCGCGATCTCGGGCTGAAGCGCATCCTGTTGCTCATCCTCGCACTCGCCGGAGTGGCAGACGAATGAAATTGCTTCTGTTGCTGGTTCTCTCGCTGATCGCCTTGAACATAAACGCTTCCGCAAACTCAGCTTCGGGTAAGACTTCCGGCAACGAGGCGCCCGACACCATCTTCGTCAATTGCGACATCTACACGCAGGCGACGCCACCGCGCGCGCAGGCGATGGCGGTACGCGATGGCCGCATTCTCGCAGTCGGGACGAATGATGCTATCCGCAAGTTGAAGGGCGGCCAGACACAAATTGTCGACCTTGGTGGCCATTTCGTGATGCCGGGCTTCAACGACGCCCACGTTCATCTGGAACATGCGGGGCTGGAGTTGCTGAGTGTCGATCTGCGCGGCACGCGCTCGCTGCAGAAGATGCAGCAGCGCATCGCAGCAAGTGCCAAGACTGCCGCTCCCGGCGAGTGGCTCGTCGGCGGTGGTTGGGACCAGACGCTGTGGGCCGACGGAAAGCTGCCGACCCGCCAGGATATCGACGCGGTGAGCGGCGGGCATCCGGCAGTGTTCAGCCGGGTGGATGGGCACATCGCTGTAGCCAACACGGCGGCGCTGAAAGTGGGAGGAGTTACCCCGCAGACGCAAGCTCCGGAAGGCGGCAAGATCGATCACGACGCTAACGGCGAGCCGACCGGCATTCTGCGCGAGACGGCGAGAACACTGGTCGAGTCCAAAATCCCGCCCCCGGCTCCCTCGCGCCTTCGGCGGGCCGCCGAACTTGCCCTCGCCGACGCTGCGCGCTGGGGCATCACTTCGGCCCAGGACAATTCCAATTGGGAAACCTTCCTCGTTTACGAGGACCTGGAGCGCGAAGGCAAGCTGACGCTGCGCATCAGCGAATGGCTGAGGTTCGACGATCCCGTCAGCCTGCTGGAGACGCACCGCGCGCATCATCCCGCAGATGACCCCATGCTGCACACCGCCATGCTGAAAGGCTTCATGGATGGGTCGCTGGGTTCGCGCACGGCCGCGCTGCTGGCGCCGTATTCCGACGATCCCGGCAATTCCGGCCTGCCGCAGTATGAGCAGGGAAAACTGAATCGCATGGCCATCGAGCGCGCACTGGCCGGCTTCCAGATCGGTTTTCACGCCATTGGAGACCGCGCCGTGCAAATGGCGCTCGACGCTTTCGCTGAGGCGGAGCGCAGCGCGAAGGAGAATGACAAGACGCGCGACTTCCGCTTCCGTATTGAGCACGATCAGGTTGTCACGCCCGCCCAGTTCGCGCAGTACAAGAAGCTCGGAGTCATCGCCTCCATGCAACCCAGTCATCTGCTTACCGATATGAACTGGGCTGTGGATCGCATCGGCCCGGAGCGCGCGAAGACCTCCTACGCCTGGAAACAGTTTCTCGACAATGGCGTGCCTCTGGCGTTTGGCACGGATTACCCCGTCGAGCCGATCACTCCGTTTCGCGGAATCTACGCGGCTGTCACCCGCAAGAACGAGGCGGGTAGCAAAGAATATTTTCCCGAGCGGAAGCTCACTATCGAGCAAGCGATCGCCGCCTACACCACCGGCTCGGC
>DAIRTY010000252.1:0-2656 GCA_036803645.1 Acidobacteriaceae bacterium
TCCGACGCTCCCCAACTCGACCGCTTCCGCTTCCTCTACGTTGACCTCAACAGCTTCTTCGCGTCCGTCGAGCAGCAGTTGCACCCGGAGTATCGCGGGCGGCCGCTCGCCGTCGTCCCCACCCAGGCCGATACCACCTGCTGCATCGCGGCCAGCTACGAGGCCAAGGCGCTCGGCATCAAGACCGGCACGCAGGTGGGCGAGGCCAAGCGAATCTGCCCGCAGATCATCCTCGTGATGGGCGAACACGGCGTCTACGCGGACTACTCGCGCCGCATCGCGCAGGCAGTCGAGCGATGCTGTCCCGTCGCCCACACGCCGTCGATCGACGAGATGGTCTGCGAGCTGATGGGCCGCGAGCAGGAACCGCCCCGCGCCCGCCAGATCGCCCTCGCCATCAAGCAGGCCATCAAGGACGACGTCGGCGAGACGCTGCGCTGCTCCATCGGCCTCGCGCCCAACCGCTTTCTGGCCAAGATCGCCAGCGACATGCAGAAGCCCGACGGCCTGATCGGCCTGCTTCCCTCGCAGCTTCCCCGCGCCATCGCGCATCTGGAGTTGCGCGACATTCCCGGCGTCGGCGCGCGCACCGAGGCGCGCCTCAACGCCAAGGGCATCCACACCATGCCGCAGCTCCTCGCGCTCGACCGCAAGGGAATGCACTCACTCTGGAACAGCGTCTGGGGCGACCGCCTCTACCACTGGCTGCGCGGCGCAGAAACGGGCGACGACGGCGCTCCCGTCGATAGCGGCATGCAGAAGTCCCTCGGCCACTCGCACGTCCTCGCCCCCGAGCATCGCACGCCCGAGGGCGCGTGGGCGGTCGCGCACAAGCTGCTGCACAAGGCCGCCATGCGCCTGCGCATGGAGCGCCTCACCGCCAGCTCGATGCACGTCACCATCCGCTACGCGCTCACCCGCGAGCAGGTCTCGCAGGCGGAGAGCGCGGGCAAGAGCGCCAGGCGCCACTTCAGCGGGCTACGCCACTCCGGCTGGGGGATGGAGGCGCGCTTTCCGCCCTGTCAGGACACGCTCACCCTGCTCCAGGCGTTGCGCGGCATGTGGGCCAGGCGGCCCGAGGGCGTCGAGTTTGCCCGCCCCTTCCATGTCGCCGTCACCATGCACAATCTCATCGCGGAGAGCGACCTCGAGCCCTCGCTCTTCGCCGATCCAAATCACCGCGCCGACCTGGCCGCCACCATGGACCGGCTCAACATGAAGTACGGCAACACCACGCTGCACTTCGCCGCAATGCTGTCGGCGAAGGACTCCGCCCCAACCCGCATCTCCTTCACCCAGATTCCGGTGAAGTACGGCATGGATTACATATAGATCGGGAACGGAATAGACGCTCTACTGCGGCGGCGTTGTGGGCGGAGGCTGTTTGTCGCCGCCGCCGAAGATCTTCTGGAAGATGTTCTGCGGCGCCTCGCCGCCCATGCGGCTGCACGTACTGCTGGGAACCGTTCCGTTGAGGAAGGCGAGGTTGTAGTCTGCGGGGCAACTGTCGTCGGCCGGCAGCCAGGTGTTCTTGTCGATGCGCACCTGTTCGATGCCGTCGGGCGCGCTGAAGCCGTGCATGTCGGAGTACTGCGGCAGCTTGATGGCGCGGTTCATGAACTCGGCCCAGACCGGCGCGGCAGTGTCCGCGCCCTGCAGCGAATGGGACAGTCCACTCGATATGTCCGTGTAATCGTCGTTGCCCACCCAGATGATGCACAGCAGGTTGGATGAGTAGCCGGCGAACCATGCGTCGTGGCTGGTCCCGGTCTTGCCGGCGCCTGGAGCGGAGAATCCATGGCCGCGGACCGCGGACGCCGTGCCGTAGCTCATGGTGAATTGGAGCAGGCCCTGCGTCAGGAAGGCGGCGCGAGGGTCCAGCACCTGATGCGCCTCCGGCGCGAAGTCGGCCACAATGTCGCCGTTGGCGTTGCGCACGCTGGCCAGCATCCACGGCTTCAGGTGGACGCCGTTGTTGGCGAACACCGTGTACGCCCCCGCCATGTCGATCGGCGTTGCGTTGTACGTGCCGATCGCCACCGAAGGTGTCCCCCGCGCATTCACCACGCCCGAGGAACGGGCCAGCGCCGCCACATTCTCATAGCCAACCTGCTCGGCCAGGTCGATCGTGGCGATGTTCAGCGAGTGGGCGATGGCTTGCGCAGCCGTCACCATTCCAGGGTATTCTCCCTTCTCGAAGTTGCCGGGGTCGTATGGCTTGCCATCGAACATGAACGTGTGTGGATCGTCATTCAGCTTGGTCAGCGCGGTAAAGATGCCGTTGCCGCCCAGGTCCATCCCGTTCAGGCTGGTGTTGTAGGCCGTGGCGTAGACGAACGGCTTGAAGATGGAACCAGTGGGCCGCTCGGCGGTGGCGTGGTTCAACTGCGAGACGCCGTAGTTGCGCCCTCCCACCAGCGCCAGGATCTGCCCGGTGTGCGGGTTGAGCGCCACCAGCGCCACCTGCGGATACATGATGTGGCTGTCGTTCTTCTTGTGCAGCTTGCGCACCAGGTCGTCGACGTTCTTCATCCCTGCTTCCACCGCCTCCGAGGCGGCGCGTTGCAGCTCGGGATCGAGCGAGGTGTAGATGCGTAGCGGTTCATGGCCCAGCTCCTGGTCGCCGATGCGCTGGGCAATCTGGTCGTGTACCAGG
>DAIRTY010000253.1:0-2652 GCA_036803645.1 Acidobacteriaceae bacterium
CTCAGTTGAAGATTCCGCCGGGGACGCAGGCCGGGCAGAAGCTGCGGCTGCGCGAGAAGGGCGTGCCCAGCGCTTCGCGGGAGGGCGCGCGCGGCGATGAGATTGTGGAGGTGAAGATCGTGGTGCCGCATGTGCAGGACGAGCGGTCGAAGGAGATATTGAGGGAGCTGGCAAAGCTGAATCCGGAGAACCCAAGGGCGGAGCTGCTGGGCGAGGTGTAGAACAATGGCAAAGGCTTAACACCGATGACACCGATTGGACCGATCAATACGGATGAAGCGATGGATGAATACGACGATGATATGCGGGCCGAGTCCGATTTTTCGGACGGCATTCCGAACCCGTATGCACAACGTTTTCAGGAGCTGAATCTGGTGTCGCTCGATGCGGACGTGAAGGCTGCGTTCCCGGATTCTGAGTCGGTGAATGAGGCGCTGCGGGTTCTCATCAAGGCAGCGAAGAACGTGCAGGAGCCGGCGAAGAACGCGCAGGAGTTGGCGAAGGCGCGCTAAGGGCGGCGATGGCGACGAAGCGGAAGCAGCAGGGCGCGTACATGATCTCGGCGGTGGCAGAGATGTTCAGAGAGGCGTAAAGCGTGACCTTTGTCTGGGATGAGCGAAAAGCTGCGGCGAATGTACGCAAGCACGGCGTCTCATTTATGGAAGCAAGAGACGTATTTCACGATCCGCTTGAGGTGACAATCGTTGACGAAAGACATTCGATTGACGAGGAGAGATTCTTCAGTATAGGACGAGGGAAACGAGGAAAATTGCTGGCGGTTTCCTATACGGAGCAGGGTGATACGATCCGAATTATCAGCGCACGTAAGATGACATTGGCGGAAAGGAAACAGTATGAGGAAAGCTGAGAAAAATGACGATATTCCGGCGGAAATTGATTTTTCCGGCGGTGTACGCGGCAAGCATAAGAACCGATTTGGCGCAGACGCGACACTGGTGCTCCTGGAACCGGATGTTCGCATGACGTTTCCGAATGCCAAGGCAGTGAATTCAGCGCTTCGTTTGCTGATGAAGGCTGGAGCCAAGGCGACGAAGGCCGGTACCACATCGTTGGAGAAGGCTAGCTAGGCACAACCATGGCGACGAAGCGGAAGAGTAAGGGCGCGTACATGATCTCGGCGGTGGCGGAGATGTATGAGATCCATCCGCAGACGCTAAGGCTGTATGAGCGCGAGGGGTTGCTGCTGCCCAGCCGGAGCGACGGCAATACGCGGCTGTATACGGACGAGGACCTGGAACGGCTGGAGTTCATTCTGAACCTGGCGCGCGACCTGGGAGTGAACATCGCGGGGATCGCGATTGTGCTGCAGATGCGGGAGCGGATGGAGGAGATGAACCGGCAGATGCAGGGGTTTGTGGACTACGTGCGGACAGAGATGCTGAGCCGGATCCAACAGCAGCAGCAACCGGGAGCGGGACTGGTGCCGATGCCGCGGCCGGCGATTGTGGCGCAGCGGGCGGCGGGGAAGGTTGTGGCGGTGAAAGGCGCGGTTGTGGGGGCGAAGAGCGCGGGGAAGACGGGGAAAGGGAAGTAGTAAACTCGATGCGATGAGTTTGCTGCTGAAGATACTTTTTTATTGTGCGCTGGCGGGGACGGTGACGTCGGCGATCTACTGCGGAATGGTGCTGGTGGGGGCGGTGCGCTTTGCGCGGCGGAAGCGGCGGGAGGAGCGTGCTGCGGTGGAGTACATGCCGCCGGTGAGCGTGCTGAAGCCGCTGCATGGCACCGAGCCGGACCTGGAAGAGAATCTGCGGCGGTTCTTCGATCTGGACTATCCGGAGTATGAGTTGCTGTTCTGCGCGCGCCATGCGGACGACGCGGGGTTGCAGATGGCGCAGAAGATTGCGGCGGAGCATCCGCGGGTGCGGGCGCGGTTTTTGACCTGCGGCGAGCCGCGGTTTCCCAATGCGAAGATGTGGTCGATGGCCGCGCTGGCGCAGGCGGCGGAGTATGAGATGCTGGTGACGAGCGATGCGGACGCGCGGGTGTCTCGCGACTATCTGCGGCGCATGGCGCAGGAGATGGCCGATCCGGGCCGCGAGCTGGCATCGTGCCTGTATGTGGGGCGGACGACGGGCGGGCTGGCGGCGCAACTGGACGCGGTGGGCAAGAGCGTGGAGATGACGGGCGGAATTCTGGTGGCGGACATGATCGAGGGCGGGACGCGGTTTGCGCTGGGGGTGAGCATGGTGTTGCGGCGAGGCGCGTTTGAGAAGGCTGGAGGGTACGAGGACCTGGGGCAGTACTACGCCGAGGACTTTGTGCTGGGGCAGCGGCTGGGGGAGGCGGGGTTTGGCGTGAGAATGGCGAACTATGTGGTGCGGCTGATGGTGCTGCCACAAGGGCTGCGCGAGTCGTTCGTGGACCAGTTGCGGTGGATGAAGAGCACGCGGCGGTCGCGGCCGGCGGGGCATCTGGGAACAGGGCTGACGTATGCGGTGCCGTTCGGGCTGCTGGGGCTGGCGTGGGGGATTCTGGCTGGGCATCCCGTGGTGGGAGTGATGTGGCTGCTGGGGACGTGCGTGAACCGCTGGGCGATGGCGGCGGGAGTGCTTGCGGCGATTGAGGACGAGGAGGCGGGTTGGCCTACGCTGATCTATCCGCTGAGGGACCTGCTGGGGTTTGCCGTGT
>DAIRTY010000254.1:0-2645 GCA_036803645.1 Acidobacteriaceae bacterium
TAAGTGGTTCCTTTGGTTCGGGTTGGGGGTCGTAATTAGGTTCGCTTGGTAATTCTTGCCGCAGGGCTTTGAGCCTTTCGAACTCCTCGACCGCGCGGGGGTAGTGGCGTTCCGCCTGGGCCTGACAGGTAGTTGCGGTTTTGGGTGCGGGGCCCGGTGGACTTGGCGGCGAGTTGTTTCTGGGAGACGGATTGATGGGGAGGTGGCATGCGCTGGGCCTTCCATTTGAAGATATAGCGTAAGCGTCAGACCAACCCATCTGTTCATGCGGGCGATCCAGTGTTGAAGTGGAAGGATGAGCGAAGGATCGGTGGGAAGGCCACGGCGGCGCCGGAGCCGGGCGGAGGCCGAGGAGTTGGTCGTCGAATACGGAACCAGCGGGATGAGCAGGGAGGACTTCTGCCGGAAACATGGGCTGGCTTTGTCGACGCTGGCGCGGTACCAGAGGCGGCGGGAGCAGGGGCAAGATGAAAACGCCGGCCCAAGCCGGTGGCTGGCCGTGGAACTGTCGGGCGCACACCCGGCGGGCGCGAGTGGCCTGGCGGTTGTGCTGGCGAGCGGGCGGCGGATCGAAGTCGGGCGCGGGTTCGATGCGAATACGCTGGAGCAGTTGGTGAGCCTGTTGGAGCCGGTCTGATCATGTTCGGACTGGGTCCGGCAACGCGGATCTATCTGGCGGCGGGGGCGACCGACATGCGCAAGGGCTTCGAAGGTCTCTACGGGCTGGTGCGCGACCGGTTGCTGTGCGACCCGGTCAGCGGACACGTTTTCCTGTTCTCGAACGCGCAACGCAATCGTGTGAAGCTGCTGTTCTGGGATGGCAGCGGGCTGTGGGTGTGCGCGAAGCGCCTGGAGAAGGGCCGCTTCCGGTGGCCGGAGGCTGCCAGCGGGGAGGCGAAGGTGGTGCTCAGCCACGAGGAACTGGCGCTGCTGTTGGGCGGCATCGATCTGGCCGGGAGCCGGCGCCGGCGATGGCACCGGATAGTTACTCCCGCCGAACACGAAGTCGCATAAAGTATTTGTAAGTAGAGACAAGGTGTGTTACACTTGTTCTTTACTTACCGTGAGCGTTTCACCATCCACTCCCGCCCTCTCCGACGCCGAGCAAAACGTCCTGCTCAAGCAGGAACTGCAGTGGGCCCTGTTGAAGATCCAGGTTTTGGAAGAGCGTCTGCGGCTGGAGCGGATCAAGAAGTACGGCCCTGCCAGCGAGAAGCTCAGCGACACGCAACTGAGCCTTCTGGATCTGGAGCCCGGGGTGAGCCACGCCGAAGTCCAGGCGGAGAGCGAACGCGAGCCCCTGCCGGCAACGACAGGCAAGAAGAGAAGCCGTCCGCATCCGGGACGGCAGGAACTGCCGGCGGAATTGCCCCGCGTGGAACGGGTGATCGCCTGCGCGCCGGAGCAGTGCGCCTGTCGAGCATGCGGTGAGCCCATGGTGGTCATCGGCTACGACCAGAGCGAGCAGTTGGATGTGGAGCCGGCCAAGTATTTCGTGCTGGTGACCAAGCGCGAGAAGCGCGCCTGCAAGTCCTGCGAGGCCGGCGGCGTGGTTGCGGCGCCGGTGCCGGCACGGATCATCGACAAGGGTTTGGTGAGTGACCGGCTGGTGATCGACACGGTGGTCGCGAAGTATAGCGACCATCTGCCGCTGTACCGGCAGAGCGTGATTCTGAAGCGGGAGACGGGCGTCGAGATCGGCCGAGCGACGCTGGATGGATGGGTGATGCGGGTGGGCGAGTTCCTGATTCCCATCGCCGCGGTGATGCGCCGCGAGTTAGTCGGCGGCAGTTACATCCAGGCCGATGAAACGACGGTGGACGTGCAGATGCACGATGGCCGGGGACAGAATCATCAGGCCTATCTGTGGCAATACGGCACACCGGGCGGCGGGGCCGTGTTTGAGTTTCGCCTGGGGCGCGGGCGCGAAGGGCCAAGAGAGTTCTTGGGCCAGTTCGAGGGCATCCTACAGACCGACGGCTATATCGCCTACGACCAAGTGGGCGGGCCGAGGATGGTGCACGCCGCCTGTTGGGCGCATGCGAGAAGAAAGTTCTACGAGGCGGCGAAGCTCAACCCCGCCGATGCGGCCGCGACCGGCATCGTGAAGCGGATCGATGCACTGTTCGGGATCGACGCCCAGGCGCGCGAACAGAACCTGGACCACGCCGCGCGCCAGGCGCTGCGTCTGGAACAAGCCCGGCCGTTGCTGGAAATCATCCATCAGGAGATCGAGGCGGCGCGTGCGGGCGCCTTGCCTTCCAGCGCGCTGGCGAAGGCGGCGAACTACACGCTCCTGCTGTGGCGGAAGCTCACGCGATTCCTGGAGTATCCGGAGATCGAACTGAGCAACAACCTGGCGGAGAACTCGATGCGTCCGATAGCTCTTGGACGAAAAAACTGGATCCACCTGGGCAGCCAGCAGGCCGGGCCGAAGGTGGCCGCCATTCTGTCCATCGTCGAGAGCTGCCGCCGCATGCAAATCCCGGCCCGCGACTACCTGGCCGCCGTGCTGCCGGGCCTCGCCGACATCTCCATCCAGCGGCTCGCGGAACTTACACCCACGGCCTGGGCCGCCCGCAACCGGTAGCCCGCTACACCGCCCCCGTCGCTGCTGTCAACCCTGCGGTTGCTCTGACGCTTAC
>DAIRTY010000255.1:0-2616 GCA_036803645.1 Acidobacteriaceae bacterium
GCACTCTAAGGAATGGGTGCGAATTGCGGTTGTCGGTAAACCAGAAGCAGATTCCTCCGCTACGCTGCGGAATGACAAACAAGAACTGCGGAATGACAAACGAATCGGTGTGACGATCCAACAAACAGGAGGTGTTGCGATGCTGATCCGAAGAGGCGGAAGTTTGCAGAGTAAGATTGCTTCGTGGGAGATTACGCCGAGGGAGGCGTTCCTGAATCGGCGGAGCTTTGTGGCGGGCGCGGCGGCGCTGGGCGTGGGCGCGCTGGCGATGCGGCAGGTGCCGGGGCTGATCCATCCCGACGCGGTCCATGCGCAACAGAAGTTGGAGACGGTGCCGTCGAAGTACACCGTGACGGACGCGCAGACGCCGATTGCCAAGGCGACGACCTACAACAACTACTACGAGTTTGGCACGGACAAGAGCGATCCGGCGAAGAACGCGCACACGCTGCGGCCGCGGCCATGGACGGTGCAGGTGGCGGGGCTGGTGAAGAAGCCGCAGACGCTCGATATCGACACGATGATGAAGTACAGGCCACTGGAGAGCCGGGTGTACCGGCATCGCTGCGTGGAGGCGTGGTCGATGGTGATTCCGTGGGACGGCTACCCGCTGGGCGAATTTATTTCGGCGATGCAACCGCTGGCGAGCGCGAAGTTTGTGCAGTTTCTCTCCGTCAGCGACAACGCGAATATGCCGAACAAGCCGAGCGGGTTCGACTGGCCCTACTCCGAGGGGCTGCGGCTGGACGAGGCGATGAATCCGCTGTGCCTGCTGACGTTCGGCTGCTACGGCGAGGCGCTGCCCAACCAGAACGGAGCGCCGGTTCGCGTGATGAGCCCGTGGAAGTACGGATTTAAGAACGGCAAGGCGATTGTGAAGATCGTCTTCACGGACAAGCAGCCGCGCACGCTGTGGAACGAGATTGCACCGAATGAGTACGGCTTCTACTCCAACGTGAACCCGACGGTGGACCATCCGCGTTGGTCGCAGGCGCATGAGCGGAGGATCGATTCGAGCGCGTTTCCGCGCACGATCCCGACGCTGCCCTTCAACGGATACGCCGACCAGGTGGCGGGGATGTACGCAGGGATGGACCTGAAGAAGAACTTTTAGGAGCGCGATGCCGACGCGATGGATTCCGTGGACCAAGGTGCTGGTGCATGGGGTGTGCCTGCTTCCGCTGCTGCGGTTGCTGGAGCAGTACCGCTCGGGTGAGCTGGGAGCGATGGCCGACCCGGTGAACTGGATCACGCACCAGACCGGCTACTGGACGCTGTTTCTGCTGCTGACCACGCTGACGGTGACGCCGGTGCGACGGCTGCATCCGAGGCTGGGGAATCTGATCCGGTTTCGACGATTGATTGGGTTGTATGCGTTTTTCTACGCGACGCTGCACCTGGCGACGTATCTATTTCTGTTCTCGGGGTACGACGTGCCGACGGTGGCGGCGGGGCTGCGGGCGGGACATCCGGGAGTGATTGTGGACGAGTGGAAGGCAGTGTGGCCGACGATTCTCGATGACCTGAAGAAGCGGCGATTCATTCAGGTGGGAATACTGGCGTGGGCGTTGCTGCTGGTGCTGGCGGCGACGTCGCCGGCGGTCGTGCTTCGCTGGATGGGTGGCAAGACGTGGCGAC
The DNA here is from genome assembly GCA_036803645.1 of Acidobacteriaceae bacterium. GTDB lineage: Bacteria > Acidobacteriota > Terriglobia > Terriglobales > Acidobacteriaceae > Edaphobacter. The sequence continues at coordinate 1,639 of DAIRTY010000255.1, forward strand.
GCGTGCATACGCTGGTGTATGCGGCGGCGACGGCGGGGTGCATCCACTACTGGTGGCTGGTGAAGAAGGGAGTGCGCGCGCCGCTGCCGATGACGCTGGTGTTGGTGGTGCTTCTGCTGGCTCGCGTGGCGTGGAGCGCGCGGAAGCGATGGCGCGGGACTGGCGCGGCACAACATCGTGCATAGAATCAGGTCGAAGGCGGGCGCATAGATTCAGCTTCAACCAATTCTGCATCAGAATCTGACCGCTACTCAACGAGGCCGGCGAAGAGATCAGTGGCCTGCTGCGCGGGCTGGGGATGGGGCGTGGCGGCGAGGACGAAGTACTCCTTGCTGGCGCGCTTCTCGAAGAAGGACTGGAAGCGCTCCATCAGCGGAAGCTGGGAGGTGTGCGCGCGGAAGGCCTCGAACTTGCGGTGCTGGACGCGGCTGACATCGAGGGTGACGGTCCAGGGGGCGGGGAGCGGCGAGGCGCGACCGGGAAAGAAGAAGCTGGGGGTGGCGTAGAAGAGGCGCTGGGCGATGTGAATGGGGCCGAGGGCGGGGAAGCGTTTGGCCAGCGCGGCCCACTGGACGGCGGCGGTGGTGAAGAAGGAGACCATGGAGTGGTCGGCGTGTGTGTTGCCGGCGCCGTCGCCGCCGAAGGTGAGGACGACATCGGGGCGGGTGCGGCGGATGCGTTCGACGAGCATGGCCGCAGCCTGGGAGAAGTTGGCGAACTCAAGCTGGCCGTCATGGTAGTCGAGCACCTCGTGGTGGGTGACATCGAGAATCTTGCATGAGGCGGCGAACTCGGCGCGGCGCATCTGGCCCAGCTCGGCGGCAGAGGTTGCGGTGCCACGGTTTGTGGCGGCCTGACCGTCGGTGAAGCAGAGGACCGTGGTCTCGATGCCGCGCTCGGCGGCGAGCATCAGTGCGCCGCCGAAGCCGAAGCACTCGTCGTCGGGATGGGCGGTGACGCAGAGGAGTTTGAGGGGTG
>DAIRTY010000256.1:0-2607 GCA_036803645.1 Acidobacteriaceae bacterium
GGGTTGCCACCGAACCCATCCCCAGCACCGCTCCCTCGCCCACGCTCACGCCCGGAGCCACCGAGGCACGCGCGCACACCCATGCATACGCCCCCACCTCCATCGCGTAGGCCAGCAGCGGGAACCGCGGATCGTCGTAGTCGTGGGTCGCGCCGCACAGGTACGCCTCCTGCGACAGGATGGCGTGCGAACCGAAGCGCATCGGCGCTGGGTTATATATCTCCGCTCCATCGCCCGCGCACACCCCATCCGCGCACTCCAGGTTCCACGGGGCCCACACCCGCGAGCTTGGATAGAAATGGCAGTTCGGCCCCATTGTCGCGCCAAAGCATCGCAGCAGGAAGGCCCGCCACGCGAACATCGCCCGCGGCGACGGACGATACAAGATGGCCCGGCACGCGTTCCACAGCAGCCGCCGCGCGCGGTCGCTCGCCGCGAACGCAGGCCGCAGATAAGGGTCCGCCGCCGTCTCCGCCGCTATGTGCTCCGCCGCGTTGTAATGCACCTGCTTCGCCATCGCTTTTGCCTTTGTTTGTTCTTGCTGTCATCCTGAGCGCAGCGAAGGATCCCGACGAACTATGCCCAGCCACAACATTCCGAACCTTTCTTCCAATCAAACTCCAGCTTTTGTTCTTGCATCGGACCTCACCAACATTTGAATTCTGTCGAGAATTTTAGACTCGGCAACGATCAACTCTTCTTCTCGATCGGCTTATATCTTGGCGTGGCCCGGGCCAGACTCTCGACACTCTCCATCACCCGCCGGCTGGTGAGGTGATAGTCGAACTCATCATGAAAGCACTTCCTGGCGCGGATGCAAAATTCCGCAATCTCCGCTGCGCTCAGAGCTGCCCAGCCGCGCAGGCTGGCCTTGGTTCCCTCGATTGTATCCTCGCCCACAAACCCTGCCCCGCAGCTCACAATCTCCCGCCAGATGTTCACCTTGTCGGAGACAATCACCGGCAGGCCGCACGCCAGCGCCTCCGCCACAACGATCCCGAAGTTCTCCTGGTGAGAGGGAAGCACAAAGACCTCCGACGACGAGAAGGCCCCCCATTTCAGCGTGCCCTTCAGGCTTCCCGTCCAGGTAATCCGGTCGGCGATGCCGAGCCGCGCCGCCATCGGTTCCAGTTCCTTCCGCCATCCCAGTTGGTCGGGGCCCACGATCACCAACTGCCACGCCGCGTCCTTGCCCAGCGTCTCGGCATACGCCTCGATCAAAATGTCCGTCCCTTTCTTGGGATGGATTCGCCCCAGAGAGATCGCCAGCCGTTTGCCGCGAAGCTCCGGCCATCGCGCCAGAAACTCCCGGCTGGCCGCCGCTGTGTCGCAGTCGGGACCGAATGTGCCATAAGGCACCACCCTCTCGCGCACGTCGTACCCGCTGAACGACAGCCGCGCCTGCAGCCGCTCTTCCTCGCAGGTAAACAGCACCGCGGTTGCATCGCGCAGCGCCCGCCGCAGCAGGCAATGCCAGTAGACCACTTTCTTCAGATGCTTGAGCGGATAGCGCATCTTGAAGTACGGATCGAGCATGCCATGAGGGAAGACGGCCCACGGGATCTGGGTGCCAGCAAGCGCGCGATGGGCGGCAATCGTGTTGTAGTTCCACACGCCGTTGACCATCACCACGTCGAAGCGCGGCAGGTTGGCCTTCAGCCACGGCATCGCTCGGCGCGAGTAGCGGTAAGTTCCCCAGCCCGGCCCCAGTCCAACCACCTTGGCCGGAAAATCGTACTGCCGCACAAACTCAGGCGAGTCCAGCGAAGCCACCTCGACCTCATGCCCGCTCATGCGATAGATCGCGCAGCGTTGCTTGAGCCCCTCGACAGGTCCTCCCGTGGCAGCATCGATCGACGGGATGAAATGCAGGATTCTCATTGGCTGTCCTTGAATCCCTCATCCATCACCACCTTGGCCCAGCGGCGTGTCCAGGGGGTCCCGCGATCTGCCAGCAGGGCCATGCTGCTCCACTCGCGCCGGTCCGTGGCCGCGGCCAGCCACTGCGTCATAGGCACTCCGAACCCCGACTTCGTCCGAGTGATAATCTCCTCCGGCAACGGGCGCGCCGGAGATTGTGCCAGAAGCCGCTTGCCCACTCCCCCGGCAAAATTCGTATGGCATAGCTTCAGCGCGTCCAGCAAAGCGGCGTCCACCAGCGGCGTGCGCAACTCCAATGAGTGCGCCATGCTGGCCCAGTCGCTGTCGCGCAGCAACTGGTTGCGCAGATAGAGCGTTGAATCCAGCAGGCAGACCCCCGCAGCTTCATTCACGGCATTGGCTTTGGACATGCCGGGAGGCCATCCGCCCAGCCGCTCCAACCCCTCCCGAGCTCTCTCTTCTCCCATCAGCAACCCCAGCTCCTGGGGCAGGAAGAGGCATCGCTTCAGGTAATACACTCCCTCCAGCGATCCCATAAACTCCGCGATGCCCTGCAGCTTGGGATGCCTGTGTCCATTGGCCAGAATTGAGCACATGGCGCCCACCAGCGACCGGCCGCCGGGAATCGCTGCCACCGCCCTCCCCAGCGTCGCGCTGCGCGGAAGCTGCTTCATCAGGCTGTAGCCGTAGAACAACTCGTCGCCACCCACCCCCGAGAGCACCACC
>DAIRTY010000257.1:0-2574 GCA_036803645.1 Acidobacteriaceae bacterium
CGATACTCGGACAGCGCCTTGTCACGCTGCGGCGTCTGCGCGATGTCGTACATCCGCCCCAGATAGATGTGTGCCCACGCGACGGTGCGCGGGTCGTGCGACAGCTTGACGGTCTGCGTCAGGCGATCCAGCGCGCCGTCCGGGTCGCCCTGCATCAGGTCGATGCGCCCCAGCAGGTAGAGCGCCTGCGGGTTGGCGGGATTGGCCTTCAGTGCGGCGTCGGCAAGCTCGCCTGCGCCGTCCAGGTCGCCCTTCATCAGCTTGCTCTCGGCCAGGTTGAGGCCGGTCGGCGGACGCGGCGTGCGGCGGATGACGTCTCCACCGGAGCCCATGGGCAGGAACGCGATCTGCTGGTCGTGGCTGCGTTCGCGCTCCACGTCCATGCCGTAGACCATGGGGCCCATATTGTCCTTGATGCTGGTGCCTTCCTTCTGCATCATGCCGAGCTGGTTGTAGAAGTAATCCACCAGCACCCATCCCTGGCGCATGTCCAGATCGACCCTGCGCCGGCGCACCACCTCGGCCTTGCGGTCGTAGACGGACATCTGGGCCTCATAACGCTCCTGGTCGGCGCGCTCGCGCAGCGATCCGGGCTTCACCGGCACGGGAATGCCGACGTCCATGGTCTGCGCCTCCACCGCCTTGATGAGGCACTCGGTGACCAGCGCCACGATGTCGGACTTATAGGTGAACTCCAGCGGCGCCTTCTGCACCGGCTTCAGCAGCGGAAGCAGCCGGTTGATGGAACTACTGCGCGTGTACACCAGCGGCTCGATCAGGAAGTGCAGGTAGGTGTGGCGGATCAGGTCCATCGGCACCGTCTCCGGCGGGCCCGCGCGCGGCGATACGACCACCACCGAGTCCGTGCCGTTGTATCGTGCGTTGGTCTCCGCGGGCGCCAGCATCGGCTCCAGCAGCACCAGGAAGCGGCGTCCGTCGTAGCTGCTCACCGGCAGGCGCAGGAAGATGTTGGTGTCCAGCACCGCCTTGGTCAGCGGTTCGTGGATGCGGTCGATCAGCGCCTCGTACTCCGGGCGGTTCGCAATCCAGATTGCGTTCAGATGCACCGCATCGGCGAAGGCGCGCAGCGGCGGAAGAATCTCCACCACCGGCGCGGCCTCCGGCGGCAGATCGGGAAGTTCGACCGTGGGCGCAAGCGCCGGCGCGGGCGACAGATACAGCGCCAGCGAGATGTACTGCGCCACCTCGCGGCCCGTGTCCGTGAGCGCGTGCTGGCGGATAAAGAAGCACACCGCGTCGCGTGCGTCGCGCGCCGGGGCGGATGCGGCCAGCTCCTGGTTGATCTGCTCGCGCACCTTCAGCCGGACGGGGTCGGACTCGGCCAGCCCCGCGTCGTAGCCGCATGCGTTCAGCGCGGCGGCCAGCGTGAACAGCGGCTCGCTGGTCTCCAGCGTGACGGCGGAGCCGCCCGCCTCCGGCTGCGCAATGCGCGCCGTGGGCGTAGTCTCCACGGCCTGCGACTCCGGCGTGCTGGATGACGAGCTCGACGTGCCGGGAGCCTGCGCCACCAGCGCCGGCGCAACCACAAGTCCGGCGGCGAGAAATGCGAACGCGACGACGGCGATTGGGATGGTCCGGGATCGGGAGGGAAGCTTCAGGCTAAACACAATAAGGTTTCGACGCTCCCACCGAGTTTAAGAGAGCCGCACCGCGATAGCAAGCCGAGGACTGGATGCATCCACGCTTACAGGAACTAATACTTCGCTAGTTCTCCGGCGGCCGCTCAATATGGTCCACTACAATCCCCGGAATCGGGCCCTTCGCCGGCACTAACCGCAGACCCAGTTGCTTCAGCCCTTCGAACACCGTCGGCACGCCCGCGTCCTCCGCCGCCTGCTTTGTCTGCTCCGCCAGCGTCCTACGCGGAATCAGCAACGAAAAGTCGTATGTACCGGTCAGCCCGGTCTTGTCGATGACAACCCGTCCCGCTCCCCCCGGTCGGTTCAGCAAATCCACCAGGTCGGTCATCGTCGCGTCCTGACCCACTAGGTTCAACGGACCGAACCAGCGCAGCACATGCCCCGACTGCGTCGGCCCGTTCGCAGGGGCCACCGTGTCTCCCGCGTGGTAGTCCATCAGCTTCGGTCCGCCCTTGGCAAGCTGTAACTCATAGACGGGATGGTCCGACGTGTCGTCGTACGCCTTTAGCTTCAGCGCGTCTTCCAACACCTCCCGCACCATGTATCGCTTGTCAATCAGCATCAGATTCTTCCACGCGGCCACATCCTCCGATGCCACCTTCGCCGTGAAATCGTAGTATTCCGTCTTCACCCAGTCCGGCTCGCCCGAGATGGTGATGGTGCCCGGCCGCGCACCTTCGTACGCAAACATCAGCAAGCTGTCCACGGTCGAGCCCCGATACGAAATAAAGTCGCTGTCCACGGGAAACTCCCGCCCAGGTCCCAGATTCTTCGCCCACCGGAACGACACAACATCGAACGTAATTCGCTTCAAGTTGGGCGTCGGCTCCCAGTTCGCAGTCAGTCCTCCTCCCGGCATATCCGGCTGCGCTCGCTGCCGCGTCTCCTCTTTAACCTTGCCCGCTTTCGGCCC
>DAIRTY010000258.1:0-2571 GCA_036803645.1 Acidobacteriaceae bacterium
TTCCGGCAACTGTGCGACGGTACTCGAACCGTCTATCTGGCCTTTGATGCCGACCGCAACGGCAGCGGCCAGCAGGCAGCGCAGTGCCTCTCACGAAGTCTCCGGGAACGAGGCATCACTGCTTGCTGTGTCTCGCTGCCCGACGGCCACGATCCCAACAGCTTCTTTGTCCAGGGCGGCGATGCGCGCCATTTCCAGTCGCTACTGGAGGCCGCCCTGCCATGAAATTCCGTGTCGTTCACCAACCCACCGCCAATCACGCACACAGCGCGTTCCGCGTCGTCGAGCAGACCACCGGCCGCGAGGTCGATTGGGTCAATCGCTATCTGGATCTAGAATGCCTCCGCCGCGTCGCGGACCTCACGCTCCGCAGCTATGCACAGCACTTGCTGCACTTTATCCGTTGGTGGGAAAGTATTCATCACACCGATGCCATTGCCGAAGATGCGCTCACCGAGTCCACCTTGCTGGACTACGTGCGATTCCAGTCCGGCCAACAACCCGAGTTCTCCGGCTCCACCATCAACCAACGCGTTGCCGTCGCCGATCGCGCCTTACGCGCCACCTTCCCGGGCGCTCCCCATCAGATGGCTCCAGAGTTTCAGGTAAGCTACTGGCGGCGCGCGCCCATGGGCCTTGGTAGACCGCTTCCCGCGGTGAGTCGCTTGCGGGTGAGGGAGCCCAAGCGGACCATCGTGCCACTGTCCGTAGACGAGGTGGCCCGATTCTGGTCCAGCTTCCGTACCTCGCGCGATCTGGCCATCGTGGGCTTGATGCTGTTGCAGGGTTTGCGGTCGCAAGAGGTGAGGGATCTGAACCGGGAGGATCTCCTACTGCCGGAGGCGCAGATCCGCGTGCCCGGCAAGGGCAACAAGACCCGCTATCTACCCCTGGCTCCCGAAGCCGTCCAACTGCTGGATCACTATCTGCGGCTGGAGCGGCCCGATGTGCGGACCGCCGCTTTGTTTGTCTCCCTGAAAGGCCCGGCCCGCGGAGCCCGCATGACCCCGGCGGGGTTACGCTCCCTGTTCCGCTACCATCGCCAGACCACCGGCGTGAAACGCGCCAACCCGCATCGTTTTCGTCACACCTTCGCTTCTGATATGGTGCGCGCCGGCGTCAGCCTGCCGGCGCTCATGCGGTTGATGGGTCACGCCCACATTCAGACCACGCTCATCTATGTGCACGTTACCCCACTCGAGGTCTATCAGCAGTATGCGCGTGCCGTGGCCCAGCATATCCGGCCGATCCCGGTGACACCATCGTGAACCTTTCGCGCCGTGCTCCCCTTCAGCATCCTTTGGCCGACTTGTTCGCAGGCGCGGTCGACTCTCTTGGCGCCGCACTGGCTCCCGCCTCGGTGCGTCAATACCGTGGCACTGCGCGCAACTTCCTGACCTATCTCGGCACCGATCACCCCGAGGTAACTTCTCTCGATCAGTTGCGACGCGATCCACACATCCTCGGCTGGATGGCCCAGCTGCGCTCGCGGATTCCACCCCTGGCGCCGGTCACCTACATCAGCCGGCTCATATTCCTCCGTGGCATTCTGGCGGAACTGGCGTGGAGCGCACAACTTCCCGGACTAGCCCAACTGCTCCGTCGCCAGGACATTCCGCGCGCTCCTCGACGCTTGCCCCGTGCGCTCTCCATGCAGCAGGATCAACTCCTCCAGCAAGAACTGCTGCGCCGCAACGATCTCGGCTCCAACGTCCTCCTGTTGCTTCGTCACACGGGCATGCGCATCGGCGAAGCGGCCGACCTTTCCTTCGATTGCCTCCACGCTTCCGGCACCGATCAATGGACGATTCACGTGCCGCTCGGCAAGTTAAAGACCGAACGGATGGTTCCGGTAGACTCCTTCGTGTGTCAACTGGTCCAACGTCTTCGCTTCTTCCGCTCGTTCGATCCGTTGCCCGCCGATGGCCGTCTGCTGGCCCGTTCCAGCACCAGGGAAGCCCTGATACGCAAACTCCGCAGATACTGGCACGAGGTGTGTGCCGAGGCGGGCATTGGGAAACGCATCGTTCCTCATCAGATGCGCCACACCTACGCCAGTGAGATGCTTCGTTCCGGCGTAGAGTTTTTTTCGGTCATGAAGCTGCTCGGTCACGCCTCGCCCGAGATGACTATGCTGTATCTCGACATCGCCTTGACTGATCTGCAGCGCGAGTTTCATCTGGCCCGCTCGCAACCGCGCCACCTCGCACCTCAGCCGAACACACAGGTCGCCTCTGCCCACGCCGGCTTGGGCGGAGTAGTGGACTCCTTGCTTACCACTCAACACGTAGTGGAGATGTACCGGCGCAACTTGCCCGATGGCGCTCCCCGCCGCTGTCTGGACCGACTCTCCAACCGTCTTACCAAAATCCTCTCGGAAGCCCGCAAACTCGATCCACCAGGAAAATAGGCAGAGATTGGCCGGATATGTGGGCTTTGCTTCCATTGGGCTGGCACGGCTGCGGGAGGAACCCTATCCAGCTCACTGCTCTAGCCCGATCTTGTCGTTGACTGCTTGCCGCAACCGCTGCTTGCAGCCCAGGTATCGCTCCGTGGTTTCCACTGAAACGT
>DAIRTY010000259.1:0-2527 GCA_036803645.1 Acidobacteriaceae bacterium
GAAACTCGGCCACACCGACGCGACCGCGGATGTTCCTCCCGAGGAGTTGAGCGCGCTGCGCTCTTTGCCGCCCCACCGCCCTTACAAGATCGTCTATGCCAGCCTCTACGCCGACGCGCGCCCGTCGTTTGTGAGTGACATCTCCGAGCAGTTTGAGACCCGCTTCGCCGCCCTGATGGCCTACCAGTCGCAGTACGAGGACCAGTCGGCAGGCAGCGGACTCTTCCCGCGCCAGACGGAAATCCGCGAGCGGCTCGCCGCCATGGCCGCTTTCTACGGCCTGCTTGCGGGCGTCCAGTACGCCGAGCCTTTTGTGCAGAAAGAAGTTGGGCTGGTGGATGACCTACTGGCCATACCGGTGCAGTCGCTGTAGCTGACAGCACAGTCGCTTGAGGATATACACTCCTTTACATTATGTTAGAATGTAAAGCGATGGCGGAAGCAACCCTCTCAGCGAAGAACCAGATTGTGATCCCACGCGAAGCACGCGCAGCCCTTGGTCTGAAGCCCGGCGACAAGATACTCGTGGTGCTTCGTGGCGAACGGGTGCTCATCTTGCAAAAGCCTAAGGCCCATCATGTGGCCATTCGAGGCTTGGCTGGCGCCGCCTATCCCGGTGGTCACCTGCACAAGGAACGCCAGAGTTGGGATTAGAGCGTCTACGCGCCTTCCTGGGGCGACACCGCCGGATCGCTCTGGATACCAGCATTTTCATTTACCAACTCGAGGCGAGCCCTCGCTATCTTGCCCTCACCGATCACATTTTTTCCTGGCTCGAACGGCCACGCAGTACGGCGGTCACCTCAACCATCACCATGACGGAGTTGCTAGTCCAGCCTTATCGTGACTCCGACGAGCAGCGAGTCGACGAGTTCTACGGCCTGCTGTCCACCTATCCCAACTTGGATTGGCTCGCTCCGAACTTGGAGATCGCCGACCTGGCGGCGCGGATTCGCGCTATCCATCGCTTGCGAACTCCAGATGCCCTGCAGGCCGCCACCGCCGTGCAGGCAGAGGCTACCGGCCTTATCACGAACGATCCGGTCTTCGAAAGGGTGAAAGACTTTGAGACGCTGATACTGGAGCGGCTTCTCTGAGCAATTGTCCAGTAAGGCTATTCAGAGAGGGCAGGCCACTTGCCGCTCACTTCTTCCTCTCCACCAGGAACTTCGCTATCTCCCGGAGGGTGGCGGCGCGGTCGCCGAATGGGTCGAGCGCAGCCTCGGCGGCGGCGACGAGCTTGTCCGCCTTCTGAAGTGAGGCCTCGATGCCGAACAGCGCGGGATAAGTCGCCTTGTCGTGCGCGGTGTCTTTGCCTGCAGTCTTGCCCAACTGTTCCGAGGTCTGGGTCACGTCCAAAACATCATCAACGATTTGAAAGGCCAGCCCGATGTTCTGACCGAAGTCGCGCAGGCTCTGGAGCTGCGATGCATCCGCTCCCGCATACAGGCCGCCGGTGACGACGCTCGCCGTCAGCAGCGCTCCCGTCTTGGAGCGATGGATGTACTCCAGCGTCTGCGCGTCGGCGCGCGTGTGCTCGGCTTCGAGGTCCATCACCTGGCCGCCGATCATGCCGCCGATGGTGCCAGTGGCGCGCGCGATCTCGGCGATGATAGCGACCCGTGCTTCCGCCGGACACTGCAACTTAGCCAACACTTCGTAGGCGTAGGTCTGCAGGGCATCGCCGGCAAGGATGGCCGTTGCCTCGCCGAATGCCTTGTGGCATGTGGGGCGCCCTCGGCGGAGGTCGTCATTGTCGAGCGCGGGAAGGTCGTCGTGGATCAGCGAGTAAGTGTGCAGCATCTCCAGCGCCGCGCCCAACTCATCGACGCCAGGCGGAACGCAGCCTTCGATCATCTGCGCGGCTTCCATGCACAGGGTCGGGCGCAGACGTTTGCCGCCAGCAAACACGCTGTGCCGCATCGCTTGGTGAATGGATGCGGGATACTGCGAAGCCGGCGGGAGCAGGCGCTCCAGCGCTTCGTCGGCAACGATTCGACCTTGTTCGAGCGTGTCCTTGAGCATCAATAGGGCAGTATAACAATCGCAACTACTTCGCCACCCGCTCCGCGATCCACTGCGCGCACTCGCGCGTGCCGAGCGAACCTCCAACGTCCACCGTTGTCTTTCGCTCGCGGACCGCATCCAGCACCGCGTTCTCGATCTTCTGCGCTTCGGCGTTCAGGCCCAGGTGCGCCAGCATCATCGCAGCGGTCAGAATCGAGCCCATGGGGTTGGCAATGTTCTTTCCTGCGATCAGGGGCGCCGAGCCGTGCACCGGCTCGAACATCGAGGTGCGGCCGGGATGGATGTTGCCGCTGGCGGCCATACCCAGCCCGCCCTGCAGCGCGGCAGCCAGGTCGGTGACGATGTCGCCGAACATGTTGTTGGTGACGATCACGTCAAGCGAGCTCGGCTCGCGCACCATTTGCAGGCAAAGCGCGTCCACGTACATGTGCTGCGTCTGGATGTCGGAATACTCTTTTGCCACTTCCTTGAAGACGCGCTGCCACAGGCTGCCAGCGTA
>DAIRTY010000260.1:0-2520 GCA_036803645.1 Acidobacteriaceae bacterium
TCGGCTGATAGCCCACGGCCGAGGGCATGCGCCCAAGCAGCGTGGAGACCTCCGAACCCGCCTGCGTGAAGCGGAAGATGTTGTCGATGAAGAGCAGCGTGTCCGCGCCCTCTACGTCACGGAAGTGCTCGGCGACGGTCAGCCCGGTCAGCGCAACCCGCAGACGCGCCCCCGGAGGCTCGGTCATCTGGCCATAGATCAGCGTCGCCTTGCTCTTGGAAAACTCCTTCAGGTCGATGACGCCCGACTCCTGGAACTCGACCCACAGATCGTTGCCCTCGCGCGTCCGCTCGCCCACGCCGGCGAAGACCGAGAAGCCGCCGTGGTTGCTGGCGACGTTGTTGATCAGCTCCTGAATGATGACCGTCTTGCCGACGCCCGCGCCGCCGAAGAGGCCGATCTTGCCGCCCTTGAGGAATGGCTGGATCAGGTCGATCACCTTGATCCCGGTCTCGAACATCTCCTCGCTCGTCGACTGTTCATCGAACGCCGGTGCCTGGCGATGGATCGGCATATGGAACTCGGATGTGATTGGCCCAAGCTCGTCCACCGGCTCGCCCAGCACGTTCATCACGCGACCCAGAGTTCCGCGGCCCACTGGAATCGTAATCCCCGCGCCAGTGTCGATCGCCTGCATCCCGCGCACCAGGCCATCGGTCGGGACCATCGCGATGCAGCGCACGCGTCCCTCGCCCAGATGCTGTTCCACCTCGACGATCACGGACATCGGCTTCGGAACGTCGAAGCCATCGCTGACGATGCGCAGCGCCTGATAGATCGGCGGCATCGTCTTCTCTTCGAACTGCACATCAACGGCCGGCCCGCTGATCGAAATTACACGTCCAATATTCTCAGCCATAGTCTCTTCGTTCCTAAGTTCTTCCGCGAACTACAACGCCGCGGCGCCGCTCACAATCTCAATAATTTCCTTGGTAATCGCCGCCTGTCGCAGACGGTTCATGGTCAAGCTCAAGCTGTCGATCAAATCTCCTGCGTTCTTGCTCGCCGCGTCGGTCGCCGTCATGCGCGCCGCATGTTCCGCTGCCGCCGACTCCAGCAGCGCGTGAAAGATCTGCGTGGTCACATACTGCGGCATCAGGTTGCGGAACAACTGCTCCGGCGGCTGGTCGTAGATGTAATCCACCTCGGCGGTGCCGAACTTCCTGGCCTCCGATTCAGCAGCCGCATCGTCCGCCGCGAAGACCGAGACGCCGGAGGACTGCGCAGCGCGCGCCGCCGCCTCCCTCTGCTCTTCGGTCATCTCTTCTGCGGCGGTAATCTCCTGCACGCCCAGCTTGCGGATCGGCAACAGCTTCTCCACCACCAGGCGCTGCGCTATCACGCTCTTGAACTCGTTGTAGATCACATAGACCGAATCGATCTCCGCCCGTTCGAAGCGCTCGACGATGGAGTTGACCATCTGCAGCACATCGTTGTAGTCCACGCGCAGCAGCAGCCCCGGGTGCTCCGCCACCACCTCGACCGGCTGCGCGCGATGGCGCACCGTTTCGTAGTGGGTCGAGAGGTCGTTGTCGTAGTGCTGCTCGGTCTTCTCGTAGTTCGCCGCGGCAACCTTCTTCTTGTAGAGCGCGATCGCCTTCTTGCCCACCGGCTCCAGGTCGATCGTCTGGCCCAGCGCGCGCCGCTCGTCGATGAACCGCTGCGCCGCCTTGCCGATGTTCGCGTTGAACGCACCGGCAAATCCCTTGTCGCCCGCGACCACAATCGCAAGCACGTTCTTCTCTGCGCGCTCGATCAGCAGCGGGTGCAGGATCTCGCCCGTCTGCTCGTTGTATAGGTCGGTGCGGCGCACCAGCGACACCAGTACATTGGCCAGCATCCGCGCGTATGGACGTGCCTTCATCGCGCGGTCCTGCGCGCGCCGCAGCTTCGCCGCCGACACCATCTTCATGGCCTTGGTGATCTGCCGCGTGTTCTTCACACTGCGGATGCGGCGCCGAAGATCGAGTACATTCGCCATGGTTTACTTTGCCGCCGCCAGCTCTTTCTCGCTCGCTTCGCGTTTGTCTTTCAGATTCGCCAGAAACGATGTTTTGTAATCCTTCACCGCCGCCGTCAGCCGCTTCTTGATGTCGTCGTCCAGCGCCTTCTTGGTCGCAATATCGGTCAGGACCGCGGGCGCGGAGTTTTCCAGATAGGGATAGAAGCCGTCCTCAAACGCGCGCAGGTCGGCGACCTCGACGTCGTCGAGCAGGCCGTTCACTCCTGCAAAGAGAATCGCAACCTGCTTCTCCACCGTCAGCGGCTGGAACTGCGGCTGCTTCAGTAACTCGGTGAGCCGCGCGCCGCGGTTCAACTGTTGCAGCGTGACCTTGTCCAGGTCGGAGCCGAACTGCGAGAACGCCGCCAACTCGCGGTACTGCGCCAGGTCCAGCTTCAACGTCGAACCCACCTGCTTGGTGGCCTTGATCGCCGCGGCAAATCCCACGCGCGAGACCGAGAGTCCCACGTTCACCGCCGGACGCACGCCGGAGTTGAAGAGATCGGTCTCAAGGAATA
>DAIRTY010000261.1:0-2484 GCA_036803645.1 Acidobacteriaceae bacterium
TGCTGTTGCCTGTTCTAGTTCGTCATTCTGGCGTAGCCAGAATCTCCGTATTTGCTGTTGCTGTTGCCTGTTCTAGTTCGTCATTCTGGCGTAGCCAGAATCTCCGTATTTGCCGTTGCTGTTCTCTGCTCTAGTTCGTCATTCTGGCGTAGCCAGAATCTCCGTATTTGTCTTTAACTCTTTCAACCCAGCAATACTCCGATTAATTCAGCCGATATAACCTTCGATGCGCACCTTCAACGTGCGCGCCTGCCGCTCATCCGGGCAAACAATAAAGACCGTGTCGTCGCCGGCGATGGTGCCCACCACCTCCGGCCAGTCCTCGTAGTCGATGCCGGCCGCCACAGGCTGCGCCGCGCTGGTCGTCGTAATCAGCACCAACTGGTTCATCGCCTGGCGGACCTCAATTCCGAAGCTGCTCAGCACCTCGCGAATCCCCGGCAGCGCGTCCTCATCCTCGACCGTCCCATTGCCCGGCAGCGCATAGCCCGCCGGCCCCTTGGAAAGCCGCAGCTCGTGGATGTCCCGCGACAAGGTCGCCTGAGTCACATGAAACCCGCGCCGCGCAATCCTGCGCCGCAACTCGTCCTGGCTCGGCACCGGGGACTGGTTGATCGCTTCGCGAATTGCTGCATGGCGTTGTTGTTTCATCCTGGCCCGTCTCGCTCTACTCGTCTATGCCGTTGCAATCGAAGCTGACTTCGCATCCGTGGTGGCCCGGAAGCGCGCTCGCGCAACCAGTATGTGCATAAACATGCACTTAATATGTATAATTATACATAAACCCCTTGTCAAGTCCAGCACTCCACAATCTGCTCGCCGGCAATAGGTGCTTCTTCCTCCGGCCTCAGAGCTTGTATGCCTTGCGAACCAGGTTGACAGCCAGGTCCTTCACTACCTCGAACGCCTCGGCCTCATCCAGGCGGTGTTCGGCGACAAGCCGAGCCAGGAACGCGCAATCCACGCGGCGGGCCACATCGTGCCGCGCGGGGATCGACAGAAACGCGCGCGTGTCGTCGTTGAAGCCGACCGTGTTGTAGAAGCCTGCCGTCTCGGTCGCGGCCTCGCGGAAGCGCATCATCCCCTCCGGCGAGTCGAGGAACCACCACGGCGGGCCCAGCTTCACCGACGGGAAATGGCCCGCAATCGGGGCCAGCTCGCGCGAGAACGTCGTCTCGTCCAGCGTAAACAGGATCAGCGTGAAGTTCGGCTCGTTGCCGTACTTCGACAGCAGCGGCCGCAGAGCGCGCACATACTCCGTCGGCGATGGAATGTCCGCTCCCTTGTCGCGTCCAAACTTCTCGTACACCGCCGTGTTGTAGTTGCGGATAGACCCCGGATGAAGCTGCATCGTCAGCCCGTCCTCCACGCTCATCCCGGCCATCTCCGTCAGCATCTGTGCCTGGAACAGCTCCACATCGCCCGGCTGCAGGCGCCCGGTAAAGATGCGCTCGTAGAGCCGCTCAGCTTCCTGCAAAGGCAGGTCGGCGGTCAGCGCGGTCAAGTGTCCGTGGTCGGTTGCCTTCGCCCCGTTCTTCTTGAAGAAGGCCCGCCGCGAACGCAGCGCCGCAAGATAGCCCTTCCAGTTCGACACGTCCTCGCCGGAAACTTCGCCCAGCTTCTTCAGGTTCTCCTGGAAGCCCAGGAACTCCGCATCCACCACCGCATCGGGGCGGAACGTAGGCACCACGCGGCCCTTCCAGCCCGAGGCCTTGATCGCCTGGTGGAACTCCAGCGAATCCACCGCGGCGTCTGTCGTCGCGAGAGTCTCGATATTAAAGCGCTCGAACAGCGCGCGCGGCAGAAACTCCGGCGTCTGCAGCTTCTTCTCAATCGCCTCATAGAACTCGTCCGCGTTGGCCGCCGACAGCCGCTCCGTCAGGCCAAAGACATTCTCCAGCGCGAAGTCCATCCACAGCCGTGTCGGCGTGCCGCGAAACAGATAGTAGTTCCTGGCGAAGATGCGCCACACCTCGCGCGGATCGGCGCTCTGCTTGCCGTCCTCCTGCGGGATTCCCAGCGATTCCAGAGGGATTCCCTGTGAGTAGAGCATGCGGAAGATGTAGTGGTCGGGCTGGATAAACAGCGCCGCCGGATTGGGGAACGGCTTGTTCTCGGCAAACCAGCGCGGATCGGTGTGCCCGTGCGGAGAGATGATCGGCAGATTGCGGACCGTCTCATACAACTTCATGGCAACGGCGCGGGCGGTGGCTTCGGCAGGAAATAGCCGCTTTGCATCCAGCATGGGTTCCTTCTCCTCTGACTTTAACGCTGTAATTGTTGGCGCTCTTCATGGACTCGGCGAGGCCTGATTCTGGCACTTGCCGCGGTCTTCCACGCAGCGAAGACCCGTTCTCCAGGCACCGGAGTACGCACAGACTAATCAATTTACTGTCAGAAATAGTATAGTCCCGCCTGCTCAGCAGACCCTCCTCCAGGCAACCAAACCGCTGCCATGGAGCGCTTCGGAGATGAGCGCGTCAA
>DAIRTY010000262.1:0-2484 GCA_036803645.1 Acidobacteriaceae bacterium
AAAGGCAAAAGTCAAAGGCAGGGGCATAACACCTATCCGTGCGGCGGAAGAACCGATGCGGTACAGACGAATGCAGAGGCAGATGCGAGAATGGTGAATATGAGACGGATTGCGGCAGCGATGTTTGGGATTGGCGTGGCGATGGTACTTGCGGCAGTTGTGGGATGCACCAAGCTGCCTCCGCCCACGCCTCTGTCGGAGCTGAATGCGCAGCAGACGCGCGGGTATAACGTCTACCAGGTTCGGTGCGCGCAGTGCCACAACGACCGCACCAACGATCCGCTGAACGGACAGTCGCTGCGCGGCATCTTCAAGAAGCAGTATCTGGCCAGCGGCGCTCCGGCCAACGACGACCGCGTGATGGACGCGGTGCTGTACGGACGGTCGATGATGCCCGCGCTGGGAGGCACCATGACTCCGCAGGAGCGCGACGACCTGATGGCGTATATGCATACGTTGTAGTGGTGAGTGACAGCGATGGGTGAGACGGATGAGCGCGCAGGTGTGCAGGGGCAGATGCTTCCGGGGATCGCCGCCATCTGCCTGTACATGATCCTCATGACCATGGTGAATGTGTATGCGGCGTTGCATGGCGCGTTCGGCGCAGGCGCGTCGAAGACCGGGATTCTGACGCTGTGTACTTTGCTGGCGGCGGGGATCTTCGGGCTGCTGCGGTTGCGCAAGTGGGGCTGGGCGCTGGTGACGGCGGGTTGTCTGTTGTTCGCGGCGGGCGATTTTTATTCCTTCTCGAAGATTCATCAGGCGTTCCTTCTGGTGCGCGGGCTGTTTGTGCTGGCGTTCTTTCTCTACCTGGTGCGACAGGAGACGCGCGAGCGGCTGCATTAGCGGCTGCGCTGAGGGCTGTGTTGTGCGGCGACGGCTGCGCGAGACGATACAATTTAGCCAATGACACCTCCGGTTGCCGATGGACTGAATTCGGAGCTTGTGCAGATCGACCTTGTGCCGCGCCGGCCGGAGCGCAAGCCGGAGTGGCTGAAGGCGCGCGCGCCGGGTGGCGAGACATTCCACAACCTGAAGAAGCTGGCGCGCGAGCAGCATCTGCACACGGTGTGCGAGAGCGCGAACTGCCCCAACCTGGGCGAGTGCTGGAACCAGAAGTCCGCCACCTTCATGATGCTGGGCAATCTTTGCACGCGGCGGTGCGGCTTCTGCGCGGTGCCGAAAGGCAGGCCGGAGCCGATCGACCTGGACGAGCCGCGGCGCGTGGCATACGCTGTGGCGCAGCTTGGGCTGACGCACGCGGTGGTGACCAGCGTCAACCGCGACGACGACAACCTGGGTTCGGCGCGCGCGTTTGCGGAGGTGATCCGCGAGATTCGCGCGCAGGCGCCGGGCTGCCGGGTCGAGGTGCTGACGCCGGACTTCCAGGGCAACGACGAGTCGCTGCGCATTGTGGTGGCGGCGCGGCCGGAGATTCTGAACCACAACATCGAGACCGTGCCGCGGCTCTATCGCATCGCCAAGAGCGGCGGCCGCTACACTCGCTCGCTGGAATTCCTGCGCCGCGCCAAGGAGATTGCGGCGGAGGCGGGCTGGACACAGGTGACCAAGACCGGAATCATCGTGGGCATGGGCGAGGAGATGCACGAGCTGCTGGCGGTCTTCCGCGACCTGGCCGAGCGGAGGGTGGACATCCTGACCATCGGCCAGTACCTGCGGCCCTCGCGCGACCACCTGGTGATGCAGCGCTTCTACACGCCCGAAGAGTTCGCGTTCCTGAAGCACGAGGCGCTGGCGATGGGCTTCCGGCACGTGGAGAGCGGGCCGCTGGTGCGGTCCAGCTACCACGCGCAGGAGCAGGCGGAGTCGACCGGGCTGGCGTAAAACACGCTGCAACTTCTGAGACGAAGCCGGGCTGCGTGATTTCTGTGTACGCATTCGCGGGTTCATTTACACTCTTCGCACGCGAGGTGTTGCTATGTGCGGCAATCGATTCGGCGACAAGTTGAAGACCCTTCGCAGTGCGCGTTGCGGCGTGGCGCTGGGGCTGGGGCTGCTGCTTGCGGCTGGCGGAGCCGCGCAGGCGCAGACGGAAAAGGCGCAGCAGCAGTCACAGGCGGACGATCCGCTGCACACGGCCTCGCGCGTGGAGCTGGACGTGGCGAAGGTATTGTTGGCGCAGGAGAAGGCCTGGAACCGCGGCGATCTGGAGGGCTACGCGAAGGGGTATAAGGACTCGCCGGAGACGCTGTTGCTGGGCCGGCAGGTCTTGAAGGGCTACGCGCAGATTCTGGAGGACTACAAGCACACCTATCCCACGGCGGCGTCGATGGGGACGCTGGCGTTCTCCGAGCTGGAGGTGCATCCGCTGAGCGAGAGCTTCGCGATCTGCATCGGTAAGTTCCATTTGGACCGTTCCAGGAAAGAGGGCGGGCCGGCCGACGGGCAGTTCTCGCTGGTGCTGGAGAAGACCGGCGAGGGGTGGAAGATCGTTCTCGACCATACGACGTAGGCGGAAGCGGG
>DAIRTY010000263.1:0-2446 GCA_036803645.1 Acidobacteriaceae bacterium
GTCAGGGCAGGGGTGCGATCTGCAATGGCTGCGCCTTGATTTCGCATAGTCTCCAGTCCTCCATCAATTCGGCTTGATGTTCCGTGGCCCATTCGAGCACCAGACGCTCCGCGATACGCGGCAGCCCGCCTGTGAGTATCGTCAGACTTTGGATATCGACGGTTGCCTTGTAGCCAGAATAACGCACATGAAAGTGCGGCGGAGCGTGGTCGCTCCAATACATCTGGATGAGGATGCCGTAAAAGTTGGAGATCGTTGGCATTTGTTACAGCCCCATGGCGTGCTCGTCCTGTAGTTTTTTTGCGCGGGCAAGGAAGGCGTCGAGCGCGACGCTGCCCTGGTCGCCTTTGCCGCGGGTGCGCACGCTGACGGAGGAGGTGGCCGCTTCCTTGTCGCCGAGGATGAGGATGAAGGGGAGTTTTTGCAGGCCGAAGTCGCGGATCTTGGCGTTCATCTTCTCGTTGCGTGCGTCGAGTTCCACGCGCAGTCCTGCGGCCTCGAGCGCGACTTTCACGCTCTCCGCATAGGCGAGGTGCTTCTCGCTGCTGATGGGAACCAGGCCGACCTGCACCGGCGCGAGCCAGAAGGGAAACGCACCGGCGTAGTGTTCGATCAGCACGCCGAAGAAGCGTTCGACACTCCCGAACAAGGCGCGGTGAACCATGACGGGCTGGTGCAGCTCGCCGTCCTCGCCCTTGTACTCCAGCTCGAAGCGCGCGGGCAGGTTGAAGTCGAACTGCACGGTGGAGAGTTGCCACATGCGGCCCAGCACATCCACCAGCTTGATGTCGATCTTGGGCCCGTAGAACGCGGCCTCGCCGGGGATGGTGCGGTAGGGAATCGAGAGCCTCTCCAGCGCGTGCTTCAGGGAGTCGATGGCCTGGTTCCAATGCGCTGCCTCGCCGGTGTAGTCCTTCGGCTTGGCCGGGTCCCACGTCGAAAGCTCGACTTTGAACTCCTTGAAGCCGAAGGTATTGAGCACGGACTGCGCGAAGTCGATGCAGGCGACGACCTCGTCCTCGATCTGGCCGGGCGTGCAGAAGATGTGGGCGTCGTCCTGCGTAAAGCCGCGCACGCGCAGCAGGCCGTGCATCGTGCCCGAGCGCTCGTAGCGGTAGACGTTGCCCAGCTCGGCGTAGCGCTGCGGAAGGTCTCGATAGCTGCGCGGGCTGGACTTGTATATGAGGATGTGGCCGGGGCAGTTCATCGGCTTCAGGCGATACTCCGCGTCGTCCAGTTCCATCGGCGGATACATGTTCTCGCTGTAGTAGCCCTCGTGGCCGCTGATCTTCCACAACTCGCGGCGCATGATGTGCGGCGTGAAGACGAGGTCGTAGCCGCGCCGGACGCACTCGTCGCGCATCCAGTCCTCCATCGTCTTGCGGATGAGGCCGCCCTTTGGGTGCCAGAAGATCAGCCCCGCGCCGGCGACTTCCTGGATTGAGAACAGGTCGAGCTGACGGCCGAGGACGCGGTGGTCGCGCGCCTTGATCTCCTCGAGCCGCTTGAAGTGCGCATCTAAATCCTTGCTCGAAAAGAACGCTGTACCGTAGATGCGCTGGAGCTGCTGGTTCTTCTCATCGCCCAGCCAGTAGGCACCCGCGATGGAGGTGATCTTGAAGGCCTTCACGCGACCGGTGGAGGGAAGGTGCGGGCCGCGGCAGAAGTCCGTGAAGCCGCCGTTTTTGTATAAGGAGATTTCGTCGCCGGGCTTTGTGAACTTCTCGATGAAGTAGACCTTCATGAAGTCGCCCTGCGTGGAGTAGTCCTTCAGCCCTGCCTCGCGCGGCTCTTCCACTCGGACGAACGGCTCATTGCGCGCGACGACCTCCGCCATACGTGCTTCGATGGCAGCGAGATCGGCCTCGGTGAACGGCGTCTCGCGGTAGACATCATAGAAGAATCCGTTGTCCGTCGCAGGGCCGTGGCCGAGCTTGGTCTCGGGAAACAGCTCGAGAATCGCGGTCGCCATCACATGCGCGGCGGAGTGGCGCAGCACCTTGAGCGCGGCCTCGTCGGCCTCCTTCAGCAGCCACAGCTCCACGTCTTCCTGTAGCGGCGCCGCGAGGTCCACCAGGCGAGTGCCGTCGTCGCCTGCAGCGGCCACGCCGTACATCGCGGCTTCAGAGTCCGAGCTGGCTTCGGATGCGGGTGCCCCAGGCATCGATCCCGGGACCTGGGTGGAACCTGCAAGCGGACGGATGCGCGCGATGACGACCGCGGCGGCAAGCCGGGGTGAGATGCTGGTGGCAATTTCAAAGGGAGTGGTTCCGCGCGCGACTTCGCGTCGAGACCCATCGGGAAGCTGGATTTCAATCTGTTCTGTGCTCACACTTTACAGAATACTTCGTTCCGCAGTTTCTTACATAGCAGCGTTCCGCAGCCGCAGCGAAATGCGGGCAGACAAAGCGTAAAGAAGAATTGCGGGTGGCGTGAATCGCGGACA
>DAIRTY010000264.1:0-2433 GCA_036803645.1 Acidobacteriaceae bacterium
ATAAGGGTCCTTCGACTCGGACTGAAGTCCTCGCTCAGGATGACAATGAATTGTGGGTGAAGGACTGATGGCTGACGGCTGATAGCTGGCCCTTACGGCTTACTCAGGTCCTGCGGGAACGATTTGAATTCCACTTGCCGCTGACTAGCTTTGTCGTGATTGCTGGCATCGGTTGCGTGCTGCACCAGCGTGCCCTTGATCACGCGGTAGTCTTCCTGGCCGGGCTGCTTGCCGGGCGTTATGGTGATCGTCCCGGTGAACTCGTACCACACTCCGTGCACCATCTTGGTTTTGAACGACAGACGATCGCCCCCAAGGGCGGCGGTGTCGAAGAACTGGTCGATGAACTCACCCTTGTCGCTGTCCGCGTCCCCGAATCGCGAGATGAAACCGGAGACCTTGCCATCTTCCAACGTGAGCTGCACGAACTCGCCTTCGCGCAAGAAGGAATACATCCCGGAGGGATCGTTCGCAGGAGCAGAGGCCTTCGCCGTCTGCTGGGCCGCCGGTGCTGCCGAGGAAGACACCGGCCATGCCAGCGCCAAGGTCACAACCGAGGCGGCCACCGCCGCCAACACCAGACATCTCCGGATCATGTTCGCTCCCGTGATGATCCATCATTGCACGCCGCTGCAGGATAGCGGAAGGGCATGGCAGTACCTGAACTCCGGATGACGAGAGACTCCTAATTTCCGCTATAATCCGAGTACTTGCTCCACGGTCGAGGATGATGCCGGACAGTACCGCAGCCAGGCCCCAGCGCGATCCATCAGCGTGCGATCCCGCTACCCCAGAGGGCGCAAACTCGGCGCTCGCTGGGGCCCCCGCAGCTCCGGCGCTGCTGTGCGAGCTAGAGCCGTGGCATCGCGTGTTTCTGCGCAACCTGGGCGACCTTCTTCTTCACCGCGAGCCGCCTCCGGTCGAGATCACGGCGCAGCCTGTCACCCTGCGGCCGGGATACTTCATCCGCACCGGCATCGATGCTTACCGCTTCGCCGAGTCGTACGCCGGCCACATCGCCTTCATCATCGTGGTCTATCTGGTCTGCACGCTGCCGCTGTTCAACCGCTCGCCGAAACTCCAGTCGCCGTTTGAGAACACCAAGGTCGAGTACTACCCGGTAAGCGAGTATCTGCCGCCCATCGACACCGCCAGCAAGGCGCCCATGAAGTCGCGCAAAGGCGCGCCCAAGCTGGCCAAGCAGGAGATTCTCTCCGTCCCACCGGAGCCGGACAACAACCACCAGACCATCATCACGCCGCCCAAGGTCAAGCTAACGCACGATGTACCGCTGCCTAACATCGTCGCCTGGACGCCCGTACCCGCAGCCCAGCCGATTGCCGCCTCGGCGCGTTCCGTGTCGCAATTGAAAGTTCCGCAGTTTGAAACACAAGTCGTCGCGCCCACCGCTGACATCTCGCAGCTAAAGTCGAAGTTGCAACTTCCCACGCTGCCGCAGCCTTCGGTGGTCGAGCCTCCGCTGTCTCCCGACCAGTTGAAGCTGCAACGCGGAGAGCTCAACATGGCGCAAATGCAACCTCAGGTGGAGGCTCCCAAACTGCCGGTGCCGGCGCAGCGGGCCAGCGGCGTCGGTGACAGTGGCGCAAAGAACGTTCCACCGTCTCCCAACGTGCAGAACCTTCCCGCGACGCAGGGACAGGGGCAATTGATCGCGTTGGGGCTGAGTCCGGCTGACGTGCGCGGGCCGATCAGCGTGCCCAGCGGCAATCGCAGCGGAGAATTTCACGCCTCGCCCGGCGGCAAACCTAACGCACCGGGCACGCCCAACGTGGTTGGTACCGGCAACGATGCCAGCGGCGGCACTGGCCGGGGCGCCGGAAACGGGCTGCCTCCGGGGATCATGGTTGGAACTCCTCCGCCGGGAGCTGTTACTTCCGCCATCGCCGGAACGCCCGCCAAGCCGCCCGCCTCGAATCCCGACATGGAAGCTCGCAAACGCATGATCGCCGCTGCCATGAAGCCATCGCTGCCCAGCATCCGTGACCGGCAACCTCCGGCGCCGCCTCCCACATTGTCAGACGACCTCGACGCCAGCATCGAGAAGCGGGTCTTCCGCGCGAAGCCCTATTATTCCCTGGTCATGAACATGCCCAACCTGACCTCGGCAACGGGGAGTTGGATCATTCGCTTTGCGGAGCTGAAGGAAAGCACCGACAAAGGTAAGCTTACCGCGCCGGTAGCCACTATGAAGGTTGATCCCGCCTATCCGCCCGACGTCCTGCGCGACCACGTGGAAGGCACGGTGACGTTGTATGCGGTGATCCGCGCCGACGGGACCGTGGACGATATCAAAGTGCTCGACAGCCTGGACTCCCGCCTCGATGAGAACGCGGTGCGCGCGCTCGCGCGCTGGCACTTCCGCCCCGGCACCAAGAACGGCGAGCCCGTCGCGCTGGAAGCCGTGGTGCAGAT
>DAIRTY010000265.1:0-2396 GCA_036803645.1 Acidobacteriaceae bacterium
CGCCATCATGAAGACGATGTGGTCGGGCGGCTCTTCGAGGGTCTTGAGGAGGGCGTTGAAGGCGGCGTCGGTGATCTGATGGGCCTCGTCGAGGATGTAGATCTTGTAGCGGTCGCGGGAGGGCGCGTAACGGGCGGCGTCGCGCAGCTCGCGAATCTCGTCGATGCCGCGATTGGTGGCGGCGTCGATCTCGATGACATCGACGGCATTGCCGGCGCGGATCTCGTTGCAGGAGTCGCAGACCTCGCATGGCTCGGCGGTGGGGCGAGCGGCGGAGCCGATGGGGTTGCGGCAGTTGAGGGCCATGGCGAGGATGCGGGCGATGGTGGTTTTGCCGATGCCGCGATGGCCGCTGAAGATGTATCCGTGGGCGATGCGGTTCTGCAGGAGCGCGTTGGTCAGGGTGACGGTGACGTGGTCCTGGCCGACGACGTCGGCGAAGCGCTGAGGGCGGTATTTGCGGGCTAGAACCTGGTAGGCCATCGTGTCTGTGGCTATTCTACTGCCCGAAAGGAGCTATTTGTAATTCGGCTGTGAGCTATGAGCCATGAACCGTGAACGGGAGTTATGCGGAAGAGGGTGGGGTGCGATATTTGTGAGATTTGCGCGGTATTTGCACAATCCGCCGATGTATTGTTGCGCATGGTGTGGTGACGGCTGTAATTTGGCTGGTATGGATTCCAGGCAATTTATCTTCCCTGTGCTGCTGATGGCGGCGAGCGTGTGTGCGCAGACCGCGCCCAAGCCGATTGAACCGAATGGACTGGCGCAGGCTGCCAACTCCGAGAAGACCTACGCGGCGCTGCGGGAGGACCTGCCCGGGAGCGAAGGTGTGATGGTGAAGGATTTCACGCTGGAGCGGGAGGGCGGGAAGTTCACCTTCGCGCAGGGCGATTTTTATTTCTATACACCGGTGGAGGGCCGGGTGACGGGCGCGGTGTTTGTAGGGACGGGGCGGTTCGACCTGGCGGTGAAGGACGCGGGCGAGAGGCGCTCGCTGGCACTGCTGACCAAGAGCGGGTCGATGATGCAGGAGTTCACGACGCTGGTGCTGCGCTTTACGGACGAGACGGCGGAGGAGATCCGCAAGGCGTCGGCGGGGGCTTCGGGCGCGCCGGAGAAGCATGTGTCTGCCGCGGCCGAGGACCTGGCGAGGGACTATCGCAAGGACATGAGAGACAACATGGAGCTGCGAATGCTGTCGGATGTGATCGGCGGCGGACGGGGACAGTTCTTTCTGGCGTCGTTCCGCATGGGGAACGTGTTGACGGGAAAGAACCTGCTGTTCATGGTCGATCCGGATGGGACGGCGCTCGCCTCTCCCGACCAGGTGGAGCTGACGACGTGGAGCGACGTGGAGCGACAGCCGTGGGTGGCCTACAAGATGCAGCAACCGCAGAGGAACAGCGGCAAGCGGGTGCAGGTGATGGATGAACGGCTGGACGTGACGATCGACCGCGGCGCGATGATGAAGGTCTCTGCGGAGACGACGATGAAGGTGCTGCACGACGGGGTGCGCGTGGTGCGGCTGAACCTGTACCCGACGCTGCGGGTTACGGGGGTATACAGCGAGAGCGGGATGCCGCTGGACTTTGTGCAGGAGGACAAGAAGCTGGATGCGGAGTTTGCGGCGATCCTGCCTACGGAGGCGAAGAAGGGCGATACGCTGCGACTGCTGACGGCGTACGACGGGCGGGATGCGTTGCGCGCCGATGGCAATGAAACCTACTACCTGATGCCTGGCGCACGCGAAAGCTGGTACCCGTCGGGCGGGGGCGGGTTCGGCGACTTCGCCAACTTCCACATGATCTTCCATATTCCCCAGAACCTGCAGATCGTCGCCACCGGCAAGCAGGTGACGCGAACGCCGGAGGAGGGCGGAACGGTGAAGGAGGTGTGGGAGACCGGCGCTCCGATTCCGGTGGCGGGGTTCAACCTGGGGAACTTCAAGACGCAGGGGGACACGACGGCGGATGGGTTCAGCGTGGATGCATACGCCGATGTGGGCCTGCCGGATACGTATAAGCCGCTGGTGGAGCTGGCTGACGTGGGGAACCTGTCTGCGGTGCAGGCGCTGAAGGGCGAGGTCACACAGGGAAAGATTGCCATCCAGATCTACTCGGACTACTTCGGCAAGCTGCCGTACGACCACGTAGCGTTGACCGAGCAGACGGCGTGCAACTACGGTCAGAGCTGGCCAATGCTGGTGTATCTGCCGATCTGCGGCTTCTGGGACAAGACGGTGCAGGAACGGCTGGGGCTGCTGAACTACGACGCGAGCTACTGGCGAGAGGTGACACCGCATGAGGTGTCGCACCAGTGGTGGGGAAACCTGATCGGGTTCAGCAGCTATCGCGACCAGTGGATGAGCGAGGGGGTCGCGAATTTTTCGGGGG
>DAIRTY010000266.1:0-2384 GCA_036803645.1 Acidobacteriaceae bacterium
TTACAAGTGCTTCGGATGGTTTCATATGGTGAACACACTACCGGAAAAACGGCGCCGGGCGCAACGGGGCGGTGGATCAGGTTGGGTTTCCGGTGCCGCTGGCTGAAGCCGTGCCCCTTCAAAGCGTGAGATCTTCATGAATAATCCAGCTGCAGCGCCGCTCTACCCGTGCTCGCCGAACTGTATAATCGAGTTTTCCCCTTCCATGAGTTATCAGGTTCTGGCGCGCAAATACCGTCCACAAAAGTTCTCCGAGGTGATCGGGCAGGAACACGTCACCCGCACGCTGAAGAATGCCATCGCGCAGGGACGCATCGCCCACGGCTACATCTTCAGCGGCCACCGCGGCATTGGCAAGACGACCATCGCGCGTATTTTGGCGATGGCGCTGAATTGCCAGTCGCAGGACCATCCCGTACCCGAGCCGTGCGGCGTCTGCGATGCGTGCGTCGAAATTCGCGCCGGCAACGCGGTGGACGTGATCGAGATCGACGCGGCCACCAACCGCGGCATCGACGAGATTCGCGAGTTGCGCGAAGCCGCGCGCTATCGTCCGGCGCGCGACCGCTTCAAGATTTACATTCTCGACGAGGCGCACCAGATCACCGACGCCGCCTTCAATGCGCTGCTGAAGACCCTGGAAGAGCCGCCCAGCCATATCGTTTTCATGATGGCGACGACCCAGCCGGAGGACATTCCGCAGACCATCCGCTCACGCTGTCAGCACTTCAGCTTTCACGCCGTGCGCTTTGACGACATCGTGCAGCAACTGCGCGATATCGCCCGGCAGGAGGGCATTGAGGCCGACGACAACGCGCTGGCCATGCTGGCGGAGGTGGGCGATGGTTCCATGCGCGACGCGCTCAGCATCATGGACCAGGCCATCGCTTGTTGTGGGACCACGCTGAGCGGCGACGTGGTGCGCGGGCTGGTGGGAACCGTTTCCTCGAATGTTCTGGAAGACGTAATGGACGCGGTCGCGCGGAATTCCAGCGCGGATGTGTTGCGGGCCATCGACCGTCTGCTGGTGGAAGGACAAAGCGCGCAGCACTTTGCCCGGCAGATGTTGCGCTTCCTGCGAAACGTGATGGTGGCCAAAGTGGCGGGGAGCGATTCTCCGGTGCTTCAGATTTCCTCCGACGAACGCGCCCGTGTAGCGCGCGTGGCGGAACGCTTCAGCGAGGAAGACCTGGCGCGCTTCATGCAGATCATGCTGCGTACCCACAGCGATTTGGGCTACAAGCAGGAGCAGCGCTTCCATCTGGAGTTGGGATTGTTGAAGCTGGTGCATGCACAGCGTCTGTTGCCACTGGAAGAATTGCTGAGCGGCGAAGCGGGGAAGACGAGTCCATCGGGATCGTCGTCGCGAGCGGGAGGCGCAAGCTCGCGGCTGACGGCTTCGCCGGCGGTGCGACCGAGCGTGACCTCGCGGGCGACCAGCGGGCCGGAACCGCAATCGTCGCGGGCGCCCGCGGCATCGCCGTTCACGCGGCCGTCTCCGTTCGAGGCAGATCGCAAGCGTAAGAGCGAACCCAAAGCCGAAGGGCAGCAGGACGTAGCCAAGCAACGAAGCGCTCCTGCGCCGGTTCTGAAATCGAGCGCACAGGCAGAGCCGGAGATCTCAGGCGGCGATGCGTCGGCAGCAATAGAAACGGGTGTCGCGACGGCCGTCGCCCTCGAGCCTGAGACAGGTGCGCAAGCAAGGACCGATGAGTTCACGGTGGAGTTGGCGCGCGAGGCAGTGCTCGCTGCCCTGGAAGATGCTGGACAGCAGATGCTGGCGCACAACCTTGAAGAAGCTGAGTGGTCGGTGCGCGGGGTGGACGTCTCCGTTACGGTTGCCATGTCGCAGGTGCTCATCGACGTGGCGCTTGGGGCGGAACCGAAGCGCGTGATTCAAGCGGCGTTGAGCAAGGCCACGGGCAGGCCGCTTAAGTTCAAGATGGTGAGCGGCAGTAGGCAGATCGCGTCAAAACCGGCGGCGGCGCGTCCAACCAACGGAGCGGGAGCGCGCAGCCGGGCGGCGGCCGATCCCATCGTGCAGCGCATGCAGGAAAAATTTGGCGCCGAGATTCGTACCGTAATCGACCACAAAGATCGCGGCTGAGATTGGGAGAATTCATGGGCGGATTCAATTTGCAGGAAATGCTGGCGCAGGCGCGGCAGCAGGCGGAGAAGCTGCAGGAAAAAATGCAGCAGGTCATTATTGAAGCCTCGTCAGGCGGCGGCAGCGTGACCGTGAAGATGACCGGTCAGAAACAGTTGCTGAGCGTCGTGATTGAACCGGAGGTGGTAAAGTCCGGCGACATCGAGATGCTGCAAGACCTGGTGACCGCCGCGGTGAACGAGGCGTCGCGTAAAGTGGATGAGGCGCTGAAGTCCAG
>DAIRTY010000267.1:0-2379 GCA_036803645.1 Acidobacteriaceae bacterium
GCGCCATTCTGGAAGAGGCGGGTGCAGGCCGAGAGCCAGAGGAACATCCGTACTACACGATTCGGCGCGCGGTCGCCAAGTACGGTCCGCTGGATCTGGAACTTCCGCCGCGTGAGCCGGGCCGTGAACCGCCCGACTTCAGGTAGGCGGCCTCGTGATCGTCGTCGATACCAATGTCATCTCCGAGCTGAGCAAGGAACGGCCCGACCCAACCGTATCGGCGTGGTTTCTTGGGCAAGAGCCCAGCTCTCTCGCTACGACGTCTGTTTCGCTTGCCGAAGTCATCTACGGACTGGAATTGCTGCCTCACGGCAAGCGCCGCGAGCGGCTCAGCGAATTGTCTCGCATCATTTTTCAGACTGCGCTTGGTGGCAGGGTACTTCCCTTTGATGATGCCTCCGCGCGGCACTACGCGCGGCTGCTGGCGGATAAGCGGCGGCGCGGCACTCCAATGGCACCGCTCGATGCGCAGATTGCATCGATTGCTCTGGCGGCTGGCGCATCGGTAGCTACGAGGAACGTCGACGACTTTGAACACTGCGGCGTCACGGTCATCAATCCGTGGATCGCGTAGCCCAGCCCTGCCAGTGATGCACTGGATGCCCTCCTGCAGACGCAGCGAAGCCCGGCTGGTTGGCCGGGCTCGCGTTGGAATTGCGGTAAGTTGCAGACGCCCTAGAAGCGGATGCCGAACGTGACCGGGATGTAGGTGGTGCGGTTGCTGTTCTGCGGATAGTCGTTCGCGCCGGTGAAGGCGTTGCCAAAGGAGGTGCCGACATTCTGGCTGGTGAGCCCATAGCGCTGCGAGTTGGGGATGAAGACATACCGCGCTTCCACATAGAACCGCTCGTTGGAAAACTTGGAGAACTTGTAGGTAAGTCCGATGCCGCCATTCACACCGGCTGCGTTGCTGGTGTAGTGGTCGATCACCTGGTTGGCCGAGTATTGGTAGCAGCCGTAGTAATAGTCGCAGTAAGTGCCGACTGAAGGAACCGTGAAGTTGGTGACCTTGTGATAGAAGCCGCCGCCAAGCACGGCGTAGGCCCCCAACGAGCCTTCGGTCGGTAGTGTAAAGGTGGGGTTCAGGGTAAACGACCAGACATGATTGTTGCCGTCCAGTTGGCCCTGAGTAACATTGTTGAGATTGTATGCGCCCTGCGGGCTGCAATAGCCAGCTGTTATGTCTGCCGCTGTGCAGTAATCGTAGACATAGGTCTGGTTGTCAAGCGTGGCGCCCTGCAGGCCGAAGTGGTCGTAGTCGAATTGCAGCAGCAGGCCGGCAACCTTGTTGAAGTTGCGCCCGCCGCCGACCTGGAAGCCGTAGCTGGGCGTCTCGTACTTGTGGGTGTTGCCGATGGGAGAGGCCATGCCTACTCCGGCCAGGAAGGTGTACTTCCCGGAGCCGTCCTTGTTGGTGTTGCCGCTGGAGTAGTTGGGCCGGCCGTAGCGGCGGCGCGGCGGCGGCTGGGTGCTGCCGAGGAGATTGAAGCGGGTGCCGGCTGCATCGGCGTCCATAGAGGACGAACTGCTGCTGGAGCTGCTGCTGGACGCCGTGGTGAGATCTGCCGAAGCGGATTCGGATGCCAGCAGAACTGGCGCCTTCGCGGCCGATGCGGCGGAGGTGGTCTGCGCAAGCAACGCCGTTCCCGCCATCAGGAAGCTGAATGCCGCGGCGCGGCAAGTAATACCGAAGAGACTACGGTTGATGTTCATATCTTTAATGACTCCCTTTTGAGTGCAAAGTCCTTCGAGTTTTTGAACCCGAATCGCCTGAGTTTGTTGTGCCAGTCTTTACGACCGAAACCGAATCTACTTGTTGGTAGATAAGACGCTCCATTGCGTCATTTGGATCACCTTAAAGCGGCAATTGGTTTAGTGGATGTCGAACTGCTCCGGGTGGAGGGCCGGGTCGCTCTTGACCAGGATCGTTTTGCCCGCCATCTCTTCCATCTCCAGCAGCCACTTTGCGCCCGATGCCTTGAGCTGTTTGACGACCTCCGGGTGGACGCGCAGCATGATGTCGCCGTGGTCGAGCATCTTGTGCATCTTGCGCATCTCGATGTAGATGTCGTTGCAGACGGTGACGGGCGACTTGACCATTCCGGTGCCGTCGCAGATGGTGCAGGTGGTGGAGAGCGTGCGCTCCAGCGACTGCTTGACCCGCTTGCGGGTGATGGCGACCAGGCCGAAGTCGTTGAACTGGAGAACTTTGGATGGCGCTCGGTCACTCTTCAACTCGTCTTCGAGGGCGGCCATGACGCGGTTGCGGTTCTTGCGCTCGTCCATGTCGATGAAGTCGATGATGATGATGCCGCCCAGGTCGCGCAGGCGGATCTGGCGGACGATCTCGGGGATGGCGTCGAGGTTGGTCTTGACGAT
>DAIRTY010000268.1:0-2378 GCA_036803645.1 Acidobacteriaceae bacterium
ACTGTAAAGGATGTCCAGAGACAAAACGTAAAGGATGTCCTGGAACTTGACAGCTGAAGCCCCCTGCTCCCTCCGAAAGGCAAAAGCGGGAGTTTTTCCGCAGCCTATGAAGCCCCCTGCTCCCTCCGGAAAAGGCAAAGGCGGAGCTTTTGTGGGAGAAAGGGGTGGAGGGTTGAGGGGGTGCGAGCGGTATCGGGGTCCTTCGCGCTCGAAAGACGCGCTCAGGATGACAGCAAGAACAAACAACGACGAAGAACAGGAACAGTCAACGACGAAGAACAGGAACAGGCAACGACGAAGAACAGGAACAGGCAACGACGGAGAACAGGAACAGGCAACGACGAAATGCGGGGTCCTTCGACTCGCTGCGCTCGCTCAGGGTGACAGCGTATCGGCGGGGCGGGGGAGAACAGACAACGGCAAGGGCAAAGGCTGGTGGTTCGGGCTGTGTACATCCCACCCATCGCATGAGACAAAGGCGCGATGGATGGGGCACCCGGCTCTCCCAGGTGCCCAAATGCGAGGCACCTGGGGCACCCGGCCAGTGATGAATCAGGCACCCGGTCGCCTGCGGCTTGATCTGAAATATTGGATCAACATCGGCGTGTAAGAATGGTGCGGAGTGGCCTGTTGCGGGATTGATTCAACAGCGGGACCAAGGGGCAAGATGCGATGCGTCGAGTTGCGCTGATCTACAACCCAATGAGTGGCCAGCATCCGGGACGGCGCGCGGCGCAGATCGCGGATGTGGCGGCCGTATTGCTGCGGGCGGGGATTGAGGTGCGGACGATTGCGACCGAATCGCCGGAGAGCGCTGGAAGGCAGGCGCAGGAGGCGGTGCGCGGGGGTTGCGACACCGTGCTGGCGTGCGGCGGCGATGGTACGGTGCATGAGGTGCTGCAACGGCTGGTGGGCGGCGAAGCGGCGCTGGGCGTGATCCCGATGGGCACGGCCAATGCGCTGGCGACGGACCTGGGGCTGCCGTCGTCGCCGGTGAAGGCGGTGAAGATGCTGCTGGGGGCGACGCCGGTGCGGATCTCGGTGGGGCATCTGTTCTATCGCAGCGTGGAGGGCGGCGAGCGCTCGCGCTACTTCATTGTGGCGGCGGGAGTGGGCGCGGACGCTCACTTCTTCTCGCGGCTGGACTCGCGGCTGAAGCAGCGGTTCGGGTACCTTCACTACCTGGTGGAGGCCTTTCGCGCTTGGGCGACGTACAGGTTTCCCATGTTTACCGCATCCTTTATGGAGAGTGGGAGCGAGACGCCGCGGGAGGTGGAGGCGTCGCAACTGATGGCGGTGCGCATCGGCAACTTTGGCGGGCTGGTGAACAACCTGGCGCCCGGCGCCTCCATCAGCAACGGCAAGCTGCGGGTGATCGCATTCAAGACGTTCAGCCGCATGAGGTATCTGCGATTCATGGCGGCGGTGATCTTAGGACGCCATACCTACTCGCACACGATTGAGCTGGTGAAGTGCGTGTCGGTGGAGTGCCGCAACCGGGAGGGATCGAAGGAGCAGATGTTTGTGGAGGCGGATGGAGAGCTGCTGGGCACGCTGCCGGTGCGGATCGAAGTGGAGCCGCAGGCACTGAATTTGCTGATTCCGGCGAAGGTACTGGGGCGGATTACGGACCTGTGATACGGGCGCGCAGGCCCCACGTTCCACCCCAGCGAGCAAAGAGCACTCGCCGGGGACCCCGACCTTAGCGACGATAAAACCGTCTCGAAGATGGGGCACCCGGCTGGTCGCGTCAGGGGTGTTGCGGGTCGAGTATAATTTCGGACTCGTGCCGGGAGAGAGCATACGCGAGCGTTGACGAGAGACGCTGCGGCGGTTCTGGCGGCGATCTGGACCACGAAAGACGAGATCCATCCTAAGGAGCAGAGAATGACGATGCGCGACGCTGCCGCTGAGAACCGATTGAACCGACGGACTTTTTTGCAGAGTGTGGGGATGGTGGGGTTGGCCGCCGCATTGCCGCAGGTTGTGGCCGGCACGCAGGTTGCCGATGCGCAGGTTGCCGCCGATGTGAAGGGCGCCGACCTGAAGACGCCAAGCGGCAAGCCGCTGCGCGGGCTGTATCCGATCATGGAGACGCCGTTCACCCCGGACGACAAACTGAACACGGACGCGCTGGCGGCGGAGGTCAAGTGGCTCAACCGGGGGCGCGTGGCAGGGATGATATGGCCGGCGTGGGCGAGCGGCTGGGCGACGATGTCCGACGCGGAGCGGATTGAGGGCACGGAGGCGATGCTGGCTGCGGGCAAGGGCGGCAGGTCGGCCATTGTGATCGAGGTGCAGAACAATGCATGGGACACTCCGACCGCCATCCGCTACGCCAAGCACGCGGCGGCACATGGCGCGGACGCCATTGGCGC
>DAIRTY010000269.1:0-2338 GCA_036803645.1 Acidobacteriaceae bacterium
TCCGGAGAGACAGGTTCTGGAAGGCGAGCAGAATCATCTACTTCACCAGGCGATTCTGTCGGTTCCACCGCAATACCGGATCGTTCTGGTGCTG
Organism: Acidobacteriaceae bacterium; assembly: GCA_036803645.1. Classification (GTDB taxonomy): domain Bacteria; phylum Acidobacteriota; class Terriglobia; order Terriglobales; family Acidobacteriaceae; genus Edaphobacter. The sequence goes on from DAIRTY010000269.1 coordinate 95, forward strand.
CACGATATCGAGGATCTGGACACGGAAGAGATTGCCCAGGTCCTCGACGTTCTGCCGGGCACGGTGCGGGTCCGGCTCCATCGCGCCCGGCTCTACGTGCGGAAGGCAATGGCACAGCTCGTCGAACGAACTCCGGTTGTGGAACTGCGCGACAGACGTCCGCGGAAGCGTCCCCACAAGAAGACTGACGCCGCGCGCCCGCCGCCGTAAGCAGGCGGACCTCTCCGACACCATCACTTAGGCGACGTGCCCCCGGGATCGGAATGCATGGTGACGCCGTTAGGCATCATGTTCGCCGGCTTGTTCATGGTCATGCAGGGAGCGCCATGGGTGTCCTTGTCAACCATCTTGCCGTCGATCATCATGCCGCAGCCTGCCATTGGTTGCGAGGAAGGCGGCGCGGCCCCGGCTTGAGCGCGCGCCTGATTGGCCAGCAAAACAAGCTGCCATGCCTCCGCCTGAATCGCGTGTGAGCTTTCAACCCGCGAAGAGCGCGGCGCTTGCGCCCAAATCACGGGCGCAACCAGCGCTAAAGACAAAACCAAACCCTGCCGCAAAATCTTCATGACTGATTATGGATTCGGCCAGCCAGCCTGACAACCCTATACACTGTCATCCTGAGCGAAGCGCAGCGAAGTCGAAGGACCTGCGTTTCGGGTGTGATAAATAAATATTGGGTGCAACAGACCTGAAGCGCGAAGCGCGGCTGCCCCACCGCAGGGGTTCGCGGTATTCTTGCTGTGCCGATGCCTTTTTTCACCGCCAGCACGATTCCCGCTCTGCGCAACCGCGTGCGCCGCCAGCCGCTGGCCGTGGCGGGTGTGCTGCTGCTGGCGGCCTTCGTGCTGGGCGGGTTGACCGCGCCCTGGATTGCGCCCGCGAATCCCGCAGCCATTGATCTGCTCCATCGCCTGGAAAGCCCATCCGTTGCGCATTGGGCCGGAACCGACGAGCTGGGCCGCGACACGCTCTCGCGCCTGCTTTATGGAGCGCGGCTCTCGCTGGCCGTCTCGGTCACCGTGGTCGCGATCTCGCTGGCACTGGGCCTCGCCGTCGGCGGCCTCGCCGGCTACTTGGGCGGCTGGATAGACATTGCTCTGACCACCTTTGCGATGAACACCTTTCTCGCGCTGCCCGGCATTCTGCTGGCCATCGCCTTTGCCGCGTTCCTGGGGCCCGGCTTCTCCAACCTGGTGCTGGCCTTGGCCATCGGCGGCTGGGCCGGCTACGCCCGCCTTGTGCGCGCGCAGGTGATGTCTGTGCGCGACCGTGAATACGTGGATGCGGCGCGGGCGCTGGGTGCCAGCGGGATGCGCATCTTCTTCCGCCACATTTTGCCCAACATCGTTCAGCCCATCCTGGTGCAAGCCGCCATCGGCATGGCCGGCGTGATCCTGGCCGAGGCGACGCTCTCCTTTCTCGGCCTGGGCATTCCCGCGCCCGCGCCCAGTTGGGGAGCGATGCTGAACGACGCGCGGCTGCACTTGTTCGACTCGCCCCACATGGTGCTCTTTCCCGCCGCCGCGGTGGCCGGCGCGGTGCTGGGCTTCAACTTCATAGGCGACGCGCTGCGCGACCAACTCGACCCGCGCACGCGTCTGGAGATGGGGCTTTAGATGAGAATCGGCGTAGTCAGCGACACTCACGGCCTCTTCCGCCCGGAGATCAAGCGCGCTCTGAAAGGCGTCGAGCGCATCCTCCATCTGGGCGACGTGGGCGACATTTCGGTGCTCAAGGAACTGGGCAAGATCGCGCCGGTCACGGCGGTGCGCGGCAACGTGGACCGCGAAGGCCCGTCGAGCGAGCTGCCGGAGACAGAAGTCGTACTCATCGCGGACCGCTACGTCTATATGCTGCACGATCTGAAGCTGTTGCACCTGGACCCGGCGGCGGGAAAGTTCGCCGCCGTGCTCTTCGGCCACACGCATCTACCCAACTACGACGTTCGCAAGGGCGTGCTCTACTTCAATCCCGGCTCCTGCGGCCCACACCGCTTCAAGCTGCCGGTCACGGTGGGAGTGCTCAAGGTGAACAAGGACGGCGAGTTCAAAGCCAAGATCATCAAGCTCGATTGCGATTGAATCGAACACCTTCGATCTGGAACCTTACTGGCTCGAACGCAGATCTGCCTATTCCCTAGTGGAATAGGGAGTAGGGAATAGGGAATAGAGAACAGATAAGTACAAAGATAGCCTGCCGGGGTTCGTGGTTTCCCACCCTTGCGACAAAAACAAAGACGTCGCA
>DAIRTY010000270.1:0-2322 GCA_036803645.1 Acidobacteriaceae bacterium
CGGCGTGGCCCGCAGCCAGACGGTGAAGCACATGGTGAGCAGCCGCTCGAAGGTCGCAGGCTCGGAGACCAAACTGCCACCGGTGGCCAGCACGAACCGCGGATAGCGTTCGATGATCTGGTCCAAAACTCGACGCTCTAGCCGGCGAAAGCCGCTTTGGCCGTAGAGATCGAAGATGACGCTGAGGCTGACACCGCTCTCCTGCTCGATCAGGCGATCCAGTTCGAGGAACGGCGCCTCGATCCGGTTGGCGAGCATAGCTCCCAAAGTGGACTTGCCGGCGCCGCGCAGCCCAATTAACGCGATACGACCGCGCCTCGCCTCCAGGTCAACGCCGCCGAAGTGCTCGACCAAGACACGGCGAGCTTCCACCAGTTCCGTCGCTGGCAGCCGCCGCAAAAATTCGGTGGTGTGCACCAAGTCCACAGGCGGCTCGGGGCCCTCGAGCACGAGGGCTTGCAGAGGAGTGTCCAGCGCCTGCGCGATTTGTCGCAGCAGTAGGATGGAAACATTGCCCTGCCCAGTTTCGAGTTGTGCCAGGTAACGTTCTGAAACTCCAGAATCGCGGGCGAGGATCTTGCGCGTCATGCCGCGTCGAGCGCGCGTCTCCCGCACCCGTTCCCCCAACAGCCTGAGGTAATCGGATTCGGAGCCGGGATCGGCGCTGGCGGAAATCGCTGCGGCGGAACTCTCTGCCGTCTCGTTCTCCTCCACATGCACTATGTCGCGTTTTCGGCTCACCGTGGATGCATTATACTTCCGTAGCCGCACGTATAATAGTGCCTTGGGATGAGGACGCAAGCATGGGGCTCGACATCACGATCCTGGTCGGAACCATGACCGGCACGGCCGAGATGGTGGCGCAGGAGGTGCAGCAGGCGCTGGAGGCGGCTGGCCATCAGGCGACGATTCGGGTGATGGACGGCCTCGACGCCAGCGTCTTTCAGGGCGGCGGCACCTTCCTGATTTGCACTTCCACCTATGGACAAGGCGATGTGCCCGACAACGCACAGACATTGGTTAACAGTCTTGAAAGTGAGAAGCCAAACCTCAGCGACGTGACCTACGGGGTGATCGCACTCGGCGATCGCACCTACAAAGATACGTACTGTCACGGCGGAATTCGCTTTGACAAGCTGCTGACCGAACTCGGGGCCAAACGGGCCGGCGAAATTCTGACGCACGACGCAAGCTCGGGCACGTTGCCCGAAGAGGTAGCAGCGCAGTGGGTCGTGCCCTGGGTCGAGCAGCAGGTCGCATCATCATCGGAGATTGCATAGATATGGCTACTACAGTGGAAAACCCCATCGCAGCGGATGCCAAAGTGCTCCAGAGCTATCTCGGCGGGAAATGGCAGGCTGGCGCGGAACGCGGCGCCCCGCTGGTCAACCCGTGCGACGGCACGGTGCTCGCCTGGGCGAGCTCGAATGGCTTGAACCTGAACGCAGCGCTTGACTACTCCCGCAATGTGGGAGGTCCGGAGTTGCGCAATCTCACATATGCGCAGCGCGCGGAGCTGCTGGGAAAAATTGCGGACCTGCTCGCGACGCGCCGTGACGAGTGGTACGAGGTTGCGCGTAAGAACTCGGGAAATACCAAGGCCGATGCCGCCATCGATGTGGACGGCTCGATCGGCACCCTGAAGTATTTCGCCAAGATCGGCGCGAAGCTTGGCGACGCGCACTTGCTTCGCGATGGTTCCCCGATGCGTCTGGCGCGCGACCCAAATTTTCAAGGGCTCCATGTGGGCGTCCCGCTCGACGGAGTTGCGGTACACATCAACGCGTTCAACTTTCCCGCGTGGGGTCTGTGGGAAAAAGCGGCGGTGGGCTTGCTGGCGGGGGTTCCCGTCCTTAGCAAACCGGCGACTTCGACCGCGTGGCTGGCGCAGGAGATGGTACACGCGGTGATCGATGCCGGCATTCTTCCGCCGGGAGCGCTGTCCCTACTGTGCGGCTCGCCGAACGATCTGCTGGATCACCTGCGGCTGGGCGATGCGCTCGCCTTTACCGGCTCGGCGGATACAGGTCAGGGAATCCGTCAGCACGCGCGTATCCGCCAGCAGGGCGTGCGCGTGAATATCGAGGCTGACAGCTTGAATGCCGCGCTGCTCGGTCCGGACGCGGCGCCCGGCTCGCCATCGTTTGACTTCTTCGTCCGCGAAGTTGTTCGCGAGATGACTTCGAAGACCGGCCAGAAGTGCACGGCCATTCGGCGCGTTTTGGTCCCCGCCGAACACGCCGCGGCGGCGACCGATGCCATCGCGGCGGCACTGTCGAAGATCGTGGTGGGCGATCCGGCCAATGCGTCGGTAAACATGGG
>DAIRTY010000271.1:0-2311 GCA_036803645.1 Acidobacteriaceae bacterium
TGCCTGCCCTGCCGGTTGACCCGATCGCAATCAGCCCTGCTGATGCTTCTCTTCCTGAACACCGATGGGGCGAAACCGATCGACCACGATGAACACGATCAACATCACGACCGGGAGATACAGCGACCGCAGCTCCCACCTCCGCTTGCTGAAGGTCCCAATCGCCGCTCCCGCTAGGTAACAGATCCAGATTGCGGCAAGAAACGCGGCCTCGCGTACATCCTGTTGTTTCGGCGCGAGTCTGGCAATGTCAGACATACGTCTCCCGGATTGCGCGGCTTGATCGTAGCTCCAGAACAGGGCGCGGGTGAGCGATTCAGAGAATTTGGTCAGGGTACCCGTGACGAAGGTGGTGTACACGGTCAGCGCGCCGACGTGAGTCATGGTTGCTGTCTGCACACCCATGGCGAACGCCAGCAGCGCCACCAGGGAAAAATAGACGGCGGAATGAAGGTCGGCGATCTGGCCGAGCTTCATGGCCGGAGTTGCCCGTGCGAACAGCACCAACAGCAGCGCTTCTACCGCCAGGGTGTAGGTGGCGATGCGCTGCATGCTATGTCGGGCAGCCACCGTCATGGCAATCCGTGTGAGCGTCATTCCCGTCACAAAGGCGACAATGGCGCATGCGGGCCGCATCAGGTCGGAGAAATCCAGGTCGCCGAGGGATATCCCGACATGAACGCTGTTTCCGCTCATGTTGGCGGTGAAAATCTGGAACAGGGCAATGTAGCCCACAGCATCGACGAAGCCGCCAATGGCCGTGAGCGTAAGCGCGGCCGCGACCTTTCCTCCAGCGCCGAGTTCACGTGCGTTGTTCACAGTCGCGAGAGCGCCAATCTGGCGGCGTTGTACCCACACATTCCGTGCACCCCGCCGCCCGGTGGAGTTGAAGAAGAGCAGAGATAGATATCGTTGGCCGAGGTGGCATATTGCCGCCGCGTAGGACGAAATAGGAACTGCCGAAGATTCATCGCTCCGCCGCCGATGTCTCCGCCCACCAGATTAGCGTCCATGCTTTCCAGCGATGCCGGGGTGAGTACGCGGCGCGCCAGGACGCAATCCCGGAATCCCGGCGCGAAGCGCTCAATCTGTGCCTCCAGGCGGTCAAGCATGTCGAATTGCGAGCCGTTAGGCACGTGGCAATACGTCCACGCGGTATGTTTCCCTTGCGGGGCGCGCGTAGGGTCGAACAAACTGGGCTGCGCCAGCAAAACAAACGGGCGCTCGGCATGGTGTCCATGCCGCATGGCATCCTCTGACGCAGCAATCTCCTCCAGAGTGCCACCCAGATGCACGGTTGCGGCGCGCGAGCATTCCGAGGCTCTCCACGGAATCGGGCTCGACAAGGCATAGTCAACTTTGAAGACGCCGGGGCCGTAACCGTACTTCTCCAGTTGACGCCGGTACGCCGGGGATAACCGTTCGCCGGCCATCCGCAGCAACTGGCGCGGGGTCACATCGCACAGAGTGACATCATACTTACCAATCGCGGCGAGGCTCTCAATGCGGGTTGATCGGTGCAGGGTGCCACCGAGGCTGGCCAGGTATCCGCACAGCGCATTGGTGATGGACTGCGAGCCCCCGCGCGGGATGGGCCATCCCACCGCATGTGCTGTAGCGCCAAGCATCACGCCAAAGGAGGCGCTCAGCGGTTCGTCGAGTGCCAGAATAGAATGTGCCGCCAGCCCGGCGAAGAGCGCCTTCGTCCTCTCGTTGCGAAACCTGTGTTCCGCGATCGCGATCGCGGAGGGGAATCCGACCAGCCCCAGATGCGCCAGCAGCAAGGGATGCCGGGTAAACAAATGAACCGGCCGAAGCACCTCGGGAGCGAGGTCGGCCCAGTGCTCGGCGAACGGACCCATCAGCCTGCGCCACTGCGTGCCGTCTTCCCCAAGGGCAGCTTCCGCGGCGCCAAGATCGCGCTCCAACATTACCGCGGTACCGTCGTCGAGCGGATGCGCCAACGGCGCCGGCGGATGGATCCATTCCAGACCGTGGTCACGCAAGGGCAGCAAAGAGAAGAATGGCGATCCCGCAGCCATGGGGTGCACTGCGGAACCGAAGTCGTGGAGGAAGCCGGGCAGGGTCAGCTCCAAGGTGCGCGCAGCGCCGCCGGGCTGCGCCTCCGCCTCGAACACATCCACTTGCAAGCCTGCCTGGGCGAGGACGATCGCTGCCGCAAGACCGTTGGGGCCTGCGCCGATCACAGCGGCTCGTCGTGGCGTCGCAGGCATAGGGAACTAGTTTAGCTTGGTGCTTCCGCCAATCCAATAAGCGAAGGTACTTTGCACTGGCGAATGAAGGACGCAGG
>DAIRTY010000272.1:0-2290 GCA_036803645.1 Acidobacteriaceae bacterium
CCTCATCCGCTCCATGAAATCCTTCACGTCGGCTTCGACCGCCGTCAGCAGCAGCGCGTCCCGCCGCTCCACCTGCTCGGCAAACTGCTCCAGATCGCACGCATACGCCTCGCACGTCGCCGGCCGCATCCCCTTCTCCACGCTCAGATAGTCCATGTACTCGCGCACCAGCCGCGCGTTTCCCGCAACCTCCGCCTGCGCAGGCACAGCAGACTCCGCACCAGGCTCTTCCGCAGCCTGCACGCGCGCGTAATCACGAATCTGCGCACCTCTCCTCATCCCTCAATTATCCGCGCCGCCCGTCGCGCCGCCCGCCCATCCGCGCGCCCCGCACCTACCTCGCCAGCATCCTCCTCGATACATCCCCACCGCCAGCAGTCTTCAGTATTGATTACGGTCTAACTTTTTCTCTTGTAATCAACGATTGACAAAGAGTATGGTCATCGCGTCAAGAACAAAGCATGCCGAAGCGTCATGGAAATCAGTAACTTCCATGCGCGGAGCAGTACGTTGCATGGTTGCCGCAGCCCTGTTTTCCATGGCTCCCTGTAGTTATGTTCAAAGCCGGCCGGCTGTGTTCTTGGCGTGTCCGGGAAATTTAGCTTGATATCCCAGTCATGTAGCAGGAAATGGGCCAGAACGGAAATGGGCCAGAAAAGGATCGAAAATCATGCGCTGTATCCTCAAATGTTCCATCGCTGCACTGGTTGTTCTTCTCACTCTATCCACTCCACTCCGCGCGCAGGTTCGGGCCGGATCGGTAGATGTGTCAGGCAACGTCGGTTTCAGCAACCTGTCTGGGGATGAGACAGTTGACGGCAACCACCATGTGGCTTTCGGCGGTTCAGGTGCCTACAACTTTGCGGAAATGGGAGCGATTGGATTTGACTACTCCTACCAGATGCTGGGTTCGGAGACCTTGAGTGGAGTTTCGGTATCTGGGCATCTTCAGAGCTACGGTGGTGTCTATCGCGCCTATCTGACCAGGTCCAGCCGTGTTGTTCCGTATGTTTTGGTCGCCGGTGGTGGTCTCTCGGAGACAGAGGCTGCGTCCGCCGGCAGCATTAAAGTAAGTGTCAGCCAGAATGGGTACTATATCGGCTTCGGTGGCGGGGCCAGCATCTATGCAGGCCCTAACTGGGGCATTCGTCCAGAGTTCCGATATGAGCGCCAGCATTTCTCTGCAACCACGGTTGATGGCGTAAGTCTCGCAGCGTACGGTCAAAACTATGTCCTGGGCACGGTCTCCGTCTTCTACCAGTTCGGCGGGCACTCGAAGAGATAAGTAGCATCAACACTCTCAACGCAACTCCATCGCAAGGCCCACGCCTCCCTCTTGATGCGTGGGCCTTCGCAGTTTCAGCCCACTCGCGTCTCCCGCTAAATTGCCAACCGCCAGCCCCTCCGCCTTCACGCGCCCTTCGGGCACCGTACGAAGTACCGTCGAGAGCGGCACGAAGTGCCTGCTAAACTGAGTGCAGCATGTTTGAGACCCTCAGCGACAAACTCCAGCGTTCCTTCAAGGCCCTGCGCGGCCAGGGTACCATCACCGACGAAAACATCAGTGAAGCCCTGCGCGAGATACGCATCGCCCTCATCGAGGCCGACGTCAGCCTCTCGGTCGTCACCGATCTGGTCGAGCACATCCGCGCGCGCGCCCTCGGCACGCAAGTCACCACCGCGCTCTCGCCCTCGGAGCAGATCGTCAAGATCGTCCACGACGAGCTCATCGCTCTCCTCGGCAAGGACACGGCGCGCTTCCGCACCAGCTCGCAGCCGCCCAGCGTCGTGCTGATGGCTGGCCTGCAGGGCGGCGGCAAGACGACCACCTCCGCCAAGCTCGCCGCATGGCTCAAGAAGGCGGGCCACCGCCCCATGCTCGTCTCGGTCGATGTCTATCGTCCAGCAGCGCGCCAGCAACTCCGCATCGTCGCCGAATCCATCGGCGCCCAGCTCTACGAAGGCAAGCTCGACCCCGATGCGAAGCACGATACAGCCGACGTCCTCCGTCTCGCCAAGGAAGCCAAGCGCGAGGCCGCCAACTTCGGCTGCGACATCCTCATCGTCGACACCGCCGGCCGCAACCAGATCGACGCCGCGCTCATGGACGAGATGGCCGCGCTCAAGAAGCTCCTCAACCCCTCCGAAATCCTCTTCGTCGCCGACGCCATGACCGGCCAGGACGCGGTCGCCTCCGCCCACGCCTTCCACTCCCTCCTCGCCCTCACCGGCGTCATCCTCACCAAGATGGACGGCGACGCCCGCGGTGGCGCGGCGCTCTCCATTCGTC
>DAIRTY010000273.1:0-2252 GCA_036803645.1 Acidobacteriaceae bacterium
GTCCATCGCGAGAAACGAGATCGCCGGGGCAGCTCCTCCAACGCTCGCCGCGCCCGGCGTCTTGCTGTTCCCTGTTCCCTGCTCTCTCTTCCCTGTTCCCTGTTTCCTGTTCCCTGTTCCCTGCTCCACCAGCTCCCCCGCGCCGAGCAGCCGCGCATTGCATCGCTCGCGCAGACTGACGCGCGGGTCAACGCGCAGCTTGTGCGCAATCTGGCCGTAGCCCGTATCGACGGCCAGAACTGAAGCCGCGCCGTGCTGCAACATGCAGTCGGTAAACCCTCCGGTTGACGCGCCGACATCCACGCATGCGCGCCCGTCCAGCGCAATCCGCCAATGCTCCAGCGCGCGCTCCAACTTCAGTCCGCCGCGCCCCACATAGCGCAGGTCGTCGCCCAGAAGGCGCAACGGCGCGGCCTCGTCGATGGGGGTTCCGGGTTTGTCCACGCGCTGTTCGGCGACAAGCACGCGCCCGGCCAGCACCAGCGCGGTGGCGCGCTCGCGCGATGCGGCCAGTCCCCGCTCCACCAGCGCCTTGTCCAGTCGCATCTTCATCTGCCTCTTCCGAGAGTACAGCGCATCGCGCAGAGTTCAGGATAAAGTAAACTGGTCGCGATCGGTCTGGCCATGCAAGACCATCCGTGGGTGCGTTCAATGGAACTACAAACCGGCGTCTTCGACCTGGCAGTGCCGCCCATTGCGGACGACGCATTCCTGCTCTCGCTGGTGCAGTCGGGCGACGAGCAGGCCGTGGCCACGCTCTACGACCGCTACTCGCGGATCGTCTACTCCGTTGCACTGCGCGTTCTGAGCGATCCGTCCACAGCCGAAGACATGCTGCACGAGGTCTTCATGCAACTGTGGCGCACTCCCGGCAGCTTCACGGCGGTCGAGGGAAGCCTGGGCGGACGGCTCGCCGTGCTGGCGCGCAACCTCTCCATCGACGCGCTGCGGCGCAGGCGTCCCATCGATCTGATCGACGCAATCGCCCTCGGTCCGCCCAGCGATCTCGCCAGCGAGGCAGGGCGCAACCGCCTCGCCGAGCGCGCGCGCGCCCTGCTCCATCAGCTTCCCAGCGGGCAGCGCAAGGCCCTGGAGATGGCCTTCTTCGACGGCCTCACCCACCGCGAGATCGCGGAGATGACCGGCCAGCCGGTGGCCACCGTCAAGAGCAGCCTGCGCAGCGCGCTGCTGGCCCTGAGAGAGGCGTTTCAGCCATGAGTTACATCCTGCCCGCCAGCCCGCCAGCCAGCCGGCCCGGCACGCGCCACGCCAGCCCCGAAGAGCTCGTCCTCTACGCGTTGCAGTTCCTCTCCGGCGAGCAGGCCGCCGACCTGACGCACCACTTCGAGCACTGCGCTGAGTGCCTGAGCGCGCTCTCCCTGGTCGAGGGCGATCTGGTCGCCTGCGCCTTCAGTGTCGAGCCGCACTCGCCTCCGGCGCTCGCCCGTCAGCGGATGAGAACACAGGTCGCACGCGAGAACCGGATCGTAGCCCAGCCCACGCTCGCCGCCTTTGGCCGCAACGTCTCCATCCTCGCTCCGCCCGAAGACGAACCGCCGAAGCGCAGCCGCGCACTCACACTGCTGGGGTGGCTCGGCTGGATTCTATTTGCGGGCCTGGCGGTTGCAGGAGCAAAGTTCTATCAGCAGGACGCGGCCCAGAGCGCGCACCTCGGCGTGCAGTCCAGCGAACTCGCCCGCCTCAACGCCGACTCCGCGCGCGCCCATCAACTCCTGGACGCACTCACCGACCCCGACGCCGCACGCGTCACGCTCACCGCCAAGCCGCCGGCCAAAGCCCAGCCGCTCGGCCGCGTCACCTTCAACCCCGCCAACGGCAGCCTCATCTTCCTGGCCGACGACCTCGACCCGCTCCAGGCGGGTAAGGTCTATGAGCTGTGGCTCGTCCCCGCCGACGGACGCAACCCCATCCCCGCCGCCGTCTTCCACCCGGACAACCACGGCAACGCCAGCGTCATCCTGCCCAGCCTGCCTGCGGGCGTCCCGGCCCGCAACTTCGGTGTCACGGTGGAGGACGAAGGCGGCGCGCAGACCCCCACCCTGCCCTTCGTGCTGGCCGGAAGCTAGGAGCCGGGATAGATGGGTGCCCCAGGTACCTCGCATTTGGGCACCTGGGAGAGTAGGAGAGTGGGAATCTGGGTGCCCCAGGTGCCTCGCATTTGGGCACCTGGGAGAGCAGGAGAGTGGGAATCTGGGTGCCCCAGGTGCCTCGCATTTGGGCACCTGGGAGAG
>DAIRTY010000274.1:0-2221 GCA_036803645.1 Acidobacteriaceae bacterium
CAACCTTGATCCACTCATCCTTGATCCACACAACCTTGATCCACTCGTTCAAAATCTTACAATCGCACGCTATCGCACCAGGAATAGCCCTGGCTGCGGCATCTGCCGCCGAGTCTTCGGCGGCCAGCACCGATGCGGCCAAGGCAGGGAAGCCATGAGCGGCGCGAATATTCTCGATTCGTCGAACGGCGCAGGCCAGATCGCAGTTAAGAACGAAGACGTCTCAGATGTCAGCAACGCTCTTCTCTCGGTGGAGCGCACGGTCGCTCCGGCCCGGTTTCAGGCGCGTCCCTTTGTGCCGCGACGCTTTATGAGCAACGGCCATCTGCAGACGATCGCAGGCAATTTCCTTTCGCGTAGAAACACTCTGCCACAGCCGGTGCCTGAGCTGGTCCAGGTCTCGCCCGCCAGCGACTCGCAGATCGCAAGCGGCGTGCTGTGCGAGTGCCACTGGCATCCGCTGGCGGTGCGGGCCGCGCGCCCGACGGTGGTCCTGGTGCATGGCCTGGAGGGTTCGTCGGAGTCGCAGTATGTGGTCGGCAACGCCAACAAGATGTGGCGCGCCGGCGCCAACATCATCCGCATGAACATGCGCAACTGCGGAGACACGGAGCGCCTTTCGCCCACGCTCTACCACTCCGGGCTCTCCAGCGATGTTGAGGTCGTCCTGCGCCACTTCATCGCGCGCGAGCATCTGGAGAGCGTCGCGCTGGTCGGCTATTCGATGGGCGGAAACCTGGTGCTCAAGCTGGCCGGCGAGCTTGGAGCAGACGCGCCGCGCCAGTTGCATTCGGTCGTCGCCGTCTCGCCGTCCATCGATCTTGCGGCATCCGCCGACGCCCTGCACCGTCCTGAAAACCGGCTCTACGAGCGGAAGTTCCTGCACAGTCTGATCAAGCGCTTGCGGCTCAAGGCCAGCCTCTTTCCGCGCGCGTACGATGCGCGGCGCGCCACCGGAATCCACTCCCTGCGCCAGTACGACGAGCGCATCACGGCGCTCTACTCCGGCTTCGCCTCCGCCGACGACTACTACTTCCGCGCCTCCGCGGCGCGCGTCCTGGACCGCATCCTGGTGCCAACGCTTGTGATCCACGCGCTCGACGATCCCTTCGTCCCTATTACGCCGGAAACACGGGCCGCACTCGATGCCAATCCATATATCAGCCTCCTCGAATCCCAGCACGGCGGGCACTGCGCCTTCCTCGCCAGCCCCGGCCACGCCAGCGCTGACGACGGCTACTGGGCAGAGACCACGCTGCTCCGCTTCATCCTCACCTACGCCTGAAGCTCACACCGCACATCCTTACTCCCTCAACCGGCATTTCGATTGACCGCCAATCTGCGCGCGCCTAGCATTGGACGGAATTCAAAACCTCCGAGGTTCATAATGGGAGATTTTTTCCAGCCGTGGCATATTCTCATCCTCTTGATAGTTGCGTCCACACTTTACCCTCTAAAAGTCGTGCCTTATTGGATGATCTTCAAGAAGGCGGGTTTCGCGCCTGCGCTCAGTCTGCTGACAGTGATCCCTGGAGTTCAACTCGTAGTGCTCTGCTTCGTCGCATTCTCTGACTGGAAGCTCGACGCAAGCCGCGTCCCTCCAATCTAGCCAGGCTGTGCCACGCGGCTTTGTATGATGGAGAGATGCTTGCCGAGTGGTCCGTCGAATGCGCCGCCGATGACCCTGTCCTCGTCGTCCCATGGAAGGACCCCGACGGGAAGATGGCCTTCGTCGATCTGCGCGCCAACCCGCGCGACTTCGACGCTGTCGCCGAGGCGGAACAGCATCCGCCGCTGATGCAGGCGCTGCGCGCTCTCAATGCGACGCGCTCGCCGGTCTTCACCGCAAAGTGCGACGCATGGCCGGTCGACCACGAGGGGTTGCAGCATCTGCAACTCAACCTCGACGAGCGTCCCGCCGGCGCGTCTTTCGGATTCGCAAGCTACATCGACCTCGTCTGGCGCGAGCGCTCGCTCTTCAGCTCCTTCCACCGGCAGGAGCAGGTGCTGCGCAGGCTCACCCGCCTGGCTGCTCCGCTCGACCGTCCCTCGGCCATGCTCGACTGCGTGCTGCGCCCCGCACTGCTCGATCTGGAGGGAGGCCCGCGCGAGGGCTTCGCCGTCAGCCTTTACGTCAAGGCGCTCGGCCCCAGTCCGCTCTCCGCCTGGAAGGAGTGGGCCGCCGCGCTTGCCGCCGTCGTCGCGCTGATTCGTGACAAGG
>DAIRTY010000275.1:0-2178 GCA_036803645.1 Acidobacteriaceae bacterium
ATCGATGGGCGCGGCGGCGTCTTTTCCATCGCGCGCAAGCTGCGGGAGCTGGGAATTGGGGAAAAGGATTTGGAGGACAGCAAGAAAGGCAAGCTCAAAGCGACCGGATTTACGTTGAGACCTATGGAGTCGGAGGACTGGCAGACGGGACTCGCGCTTGCCGCCGACGCGGAGGACGCAACGGAATAGATCCGCCCGAATATTTAAGAAAGAGGCTTGGGCGGCTGCGTAGTAGTAGCTACAGCTGCGAGGATGCGGTCGGCGATGGCAGCGGCCTCGCGGGCGGCGCGGACGTCGTGGACGCGGAGAATGTGGGCTCCGGCGAGAATGGCGGCGGTGTTGGCGGCGAGGGTGGCGGAAACCCACATCTTAGAATCGAGATGTGGGGCACCCGATTTTCTGGTGGTTTCAGCAGGGGATTTCTCCGCGAGGGCGCGGCGTAGGAAGCCTTTGCGCGAGAGGCCGGCGAGCAACGGGAAGCCGAGGGCGTGGAGCCGGTCAAACTGCGCGAGCAGGGGAAAGTTCTCGTCGAAGGCCTTGCCGAAGCCGAAGCCTGGGTCGAGGACGATGGCGTCGCGATGGATGCCTGCGGCGAGCGCTGCTTCGCTGCGGGCGCGGAGTTCGCGGAGGACGAGCGGCGTGACTTCGGTGGATGCGAGAGCGGGTAGAGAGCGCCACTCGTGCGGGCGGCCTCGCGTGTGCATCAGGATCGTGCCGCAGTTGAGCGTGGCGCAGGTTGCGGCCATCGCTTCGTCCCACAGGAGTCCGCTCACGTCGTTGACGATCTCCGCGCCAGCTTCGATGGCGAGGCGCGCGGTCTCGGCATGATAGGTGTCGATGGAGAGGATGGCGTCGGGGCGCGCGGCGAGGATCGCGCGCAGCACGGGAAGAACGCGGGACTGCTCCTCGGCTGGAGTGACGGGCGTGGCGTTGGGGCGCGTGGATTCGCCGCCGAGGTCGAGGATGTCTGCGTCTTCGTCGAGCATCTGCAGCGCGTGGTCGAGGGCTGCGCGCGGATCGAGGAAGCGGCCGCCGTCGGAGAAGGAATCAGGTGTCGCGTTCAGGATTCCCATCACCAGCGTGCGCGGGCCGAGCGCGAGGCTACGTGTGCGGAGTCGCCAGTCGAAGCGGGAGCGAACGGCAAAAGGCATACTAACTCCTGCGGATAGACTTCAGGCGAAGATGACGGTCTTGTTGGCGTAGCTGAGGATGCGGTGGTCGAGGTGCCACTGCACGGCGCGCGACAGGACCATGCGCTCCAGATCGCGGCCCTTCTGGATGAGGCTTGGCAGTTGGTCGTTCTGCGAGATGCGGGCAACGTCCTGCTCGATGATGGGGCCTTCGTCCAGCTCCGCGGTGACGTAGTGGCTGGTTGCGCCGATCAGCTTGACGCCGCGCGCGAAGGCTGCGTGGTAGGGCTTTGCGCCGGTGAATGCGGGCAGGAACGAGTGGTGGACGTTGATGATGCGCAGCGGATACGCGTCCACAAACTTGGGCGAGAGGATCTGCATGTAGCGCGCCAGAACGATGAGGTCGATCTTGTGCTTGGCGAGCAGGGCAAGCTGCGCGGCTTCCATCTGCTGCTTGTTGTCGCGCGTGATGGGCATGAAGTGGAACGGGACTTTGTGGAACTCGGCCAACGGGCGAGCTGCCTCGTGGTTGCTGACGATGAGCGCGAGGTTGCAGCGGAACTCGCCGGCCTTGTGGCGATGCAGCAGATCGACGAGGCAGTGGTGATACTGCGAGACGAAGAGGGCGACGTTCTGCTGGGCGTCGGCGAACTCGATGCGCCAGTTCATCTGGAACTCGTGCGCGATGGGCTCGAAGGCCGCGCGGAATGCGGCTTCGGTGAAGCTGGCGGCTTCGGTGACGAACTCGACGCGCATGAAGAAGAGGCCAAGTTCGACATCCTGATGCTGGTCGGCGTTGAGGATGTTGATGTCGTAACGCTCGACGAGGAAGTTGATGATGGTGACGACGATGCCTTTGCGATCTGGACAGTCGATGAGGAGGATTGCGGTTTTGGGATTCGGATTGGGCATGATTTTCAGCGCGATCAATGCGACAGAATCAGATTACCTGATTGCGAAAACGGCTTGCTGGCTTTTCGTTATCGTTGACGATTGTTCGCCATTTGTTCGTTAATTGTTCGCCCCCTCCCCCTGCCATCCCCCTTGG
>DAIRTY010000276.1:0-2170 GCA_036803645.1 Acidobacteriaceae bacterium
CCCCCACCCCCGCCGCATCGACGCCTGGAATCGGCTGCTCGCTGGCCGCGTAGATGTCCAGAACCCGCACCGTGTCCGCGTCCGCAAACGCCCGCGCAAACTCCGGCTCCAGGTCCCGCGTCCGCGTGTAGCGATGCGGCTGGAAGAGCACATGCACGCGCGCGTAGCCCGCGTCGCGCGCAGCCCTCAGCGTCGCCAGGATCTCCGTCGGATGGTGTCCATAGTCGTCCACCACCGTCACTCCTCGCGCCACTCCCTTGATCTGAAATCTCCGGTCCACTCCTCTAAAGCTCGCCAACCCAGCCGCGATCCCCTCCGGCAAGACGCCAAGCTGCACCCCAATCGCAATCGCTGCCGTCGCATTCAGCACGTTGTGCCGCCCGGGAACGTGCAGCGTGAACGGCCCCAGCACCAGCCCGCGGCAGTTCACCTCGAACCGCCAATGCCCGAAGTCTTCGCGCGGCCCACTCGCCTGCTTCTCCAGCAACTGCAGCCGGAAGTCCGCACCTGCCGATTCGCCGTAGGTATACACCCTCCGCCGAACCCGCTCCAGAACGCCGCGCAGCAGTGCATTGTCCACGCAAGCCGTCGTCGCTCCGTAGAACGGCACGCGGTCCATGAACTCCACGAACGTCCCCTCCACGTCCGCCAGATCGCGATAGCAGTCCATGTGTTCGCGGTCCAGGTTCGTCACCACCGCCAGCACCGGCGACAGCTTCAGAAAGCTCCTGTCGCTCTCGTCCGCCTCGGCCACCAGATACTGCGAGCTGCCCAGCCGCGCATTCGATCCCAGCGCATCCACGCGTCCGCCCACCACCACCGTCGGGTCCAGATTGCCCTCTCCGCCGCCCGCGCCCAGCACCGCCGCGATCATCGAGGTCGTCGTCGTCTTGCCGTGCATTCCGGCCACCGCGATGCCGTACTTCAGCCGCATCAGTTCGGCCAGCATCTCCGCGCGCTGGATCACCGGAATCTTTCTCGCCCGCGCCTCCAGCACCTCGGGATTGCTTGCCGGGACCGCCGAGCTGGTCACCACCACGTCGCACTCCGCCGCATTCGCCGCCGCGTGGCCCTGGTAGATCGTCGCGCCCATCCCCGCCAGCCGCTCCGTCACCGCCGACCGCCGCAGGTCTGAGCCAGACACCGCATACCCCATGGTCAGCAGAATCTCCGCGATCCCGCTCATGCCAATCCCGCCGATGCCGATGAAGTGGATACGGTGCGACGGAGCGAACAGAAAATGGCCCTGCAGAATCATGCGCGACACACGCTCCTTGTCTTCCTTGCCGATTTCTCCGGCACGCTGGCTTCTGTCATCCGTCGCACCCGAACTTCACTCTATCAGCCTTTCGCCGCGTCGCGGCCTGCCCCGCGCCAGCCATCCCCCGCTCCAGTCGTCGTTCTCACCCCGCGCCGGGCGAAGGTCATCCCCTTTCCCGCGACTTCGGAGCCTCCCTCCTCCGCTCCTGGACGCCATGTTCCTCTCGGTCTCCTGCACCGCAGCTTTGTTCTGCCCTGGAAGTCCCTCCCCGCGCAAAAAGCTACCAGCCCGCCGACGGCCCTCTGGCCGCAGCGAGGACTCCGTTGATGCCAAAATCAGGATCTCCCAGCCGCCTCTACCCGCGCGTCCAAAACTGGACCCTCGCCGCGCCGCCACTTCCCGCATGTGTTCTCTGTCACACTGCCCGGCTTGACTAGCTGGTATCATCTGTTATGTCGGCAAAAAAGGCATTTTGGGAGCGTCCCGCAATGCCAATCAAGGAAATCCAAATATGTATCGTTGAGAGGGAGGGATTGTGTCTGTTACTGCCTGGGTATGTTTTTTTCTAACCGTGAGTGTGTTGTCGCTCATCGTGGCGCGGATCTTCACCAGTGAGGTAGTCGGGTCGGACACCGCAACTCCCGCGATGCAGCAGATCGCAGCCTTCTTCAAGCGCCACTACAAGACCATGGCGGCCCTTCTGTGCCTCATGCTTCCCACATTCGCCTACGCGCAGACGGAACACGCTGGCGGCGAAGCCAGCCTGACACTGCCGGACCTGAAAAGCGTGTATTTCGAGAACTTTGGCGGCCTGAACGGTCACGCCCTTCTCTCCATCGGCCTGCTCTTCTGCGTCGGCGGCCTCTTGTTCGGCCTGGCCATCTATGTGCAACTGAAGAACCTGCCGGT
>DAIRTY010000277.1:0-2128 GCA_036803645.1 Acidobacteriaceae bacterium
GCGATCCAAGCTGGCCACGTCTGGCTCGTTGTCATTGGGCTGCTCAACAGCGGCGTCGCCTGCTTCTACTACCTGAGGCTGCTCAGCTCGGTCTACACGAAGCCGGTCGAGACCGTATCCGCTCCCGGCCAAACCGACGCCAACCTCACTGCAACGCCAACGATCAGCGTTTCAGCGGGCATCGGCCTCACGCTTGCCGCCGCAGCCACGCTGCTGCTGGGCATTCTGCCTGGCAACATCCTCCACATGGCCAACTCCGCCAGTTCGAGCCTGCGCGCAACCGCTGCAACCACACGGTCTGCGTCGTCCTCAACTGACAGACAATCCAGCCTCTCCCCTCAGGACACAGACGGTAGCCTGCGCAAATAGATACAAACGGGCGCAGATTCATTACAATTCCAGCGACGGATGCAGCCTGCGTCCGTCGTCATTCAATCAATCAGTGAGCATACCGGCCATGCAGCAACACTCCATAAAAAGCCTCAGGGCATTCTTCGTCTCTCTTCTTCTCGTCACATGCTTCGCCACAACCGGTGGGGCGCTGGTCGCGCCACACATCGTCACTGCCGACCGCATCGCCGCCGCGGACCGCGCCGCCAATGCCGATCGCATCGCGCAACTGGAGAAGCAGGTGGCCGAGAACAAGGCCTCCTCGGCCGCAGCTGCGGCAGCAGCGGCATCCGCCACAGCGACGGCGCAATCCACCGGCGACAACGCCTGGGTGCTGACCAGCGCTCTGCTGGTGTTGATGATGACCGGCCCAGGCCTCGCGCTCTTCTACAGCGGCCTGGTGCGCAAGAAGAACGTGCTGGGCACCATGATGCAGAGCTTCGCCATGATGGCCGTCATCACCCTGCTGTGGGTGGTCTGCGGCTACTCGCTGGCCTTCGGGCCGGGCAACGCCTACATCGGCGGCCTGCACAATGCCTTCCTGCACGGCGTGGGGCTAACGCCGAACCTGGCCTACGCACCCACCATTCCCGAGCAGAGCTTCATGATCTATCAGCTCATGTTCGCCATCATCACTCCGGCATTGATCGCCGGGGCCTTCGCCGAACGCATGAAGTTCTCCGCCATGCTGCTGTTCTCGGTGCTGTGGGCGCTGCTGGTTTACAGTCCCGTGGCGCACATGGTTTGGGGCGTCGGCGGCCTGCTGAACGCGGGGGGCAGCCATCCCTGTCTGGACTTCGCCGGCGGCACGGTGGTCCACATCACCTCGGGCGTCTCGGCGCTGGTCACCGCGCTCTATCTGGGCAGGCGGCTTGGCTACCCCAGGGAGCCCATCTCGCCGCACAGCATGGTTCTCTGTTTCATCGGCGCCGGCCTGCTGTGGGTGGGCTGGTTCGGCTTCAACGCGGGCAGCGCGCTGGGCGCTGGCCCGCTGGCCACCAGCGCCTTCGTCAACACGCAGTTCGCGGCGGCGGCGGGCGCGATCGCCTGGGGCGCGGCGGAGTGGATCCGCAGCGGCAAGCCAAGCGCGCTGGGTGCGGTCTCCGGCGCGGTGGCTGGACTGGCCACCATCACCCAGGCAGCGGGCTTTGTGCAACCCATCTCGGCGGTGCTGATCGGGCTGATTGCCGGTTCCGTATGCTTCTTCATGGTGGTGAAGGTGAAGAACTGGTTCGGCTACGACGACTCGCTGGACGCATTCGGCGTGCATGGCGTAGGCGGGACGATGGGCGCGCTGCTGACTGGAATCTTCGCATCGAGTGCGATCAACCCCATCTTCGGCAAGGACGCGCTCGGCCACGCAAAGCCCACGGGCTGGGTGGACGGAAACCATGCACAGGTGTTGCATCAACTCACCGCCGCCGCCATCGGCTGGGGCTTTGCCATCGTGGGCACTCTGGTGATTCTGTTTGTCGTCGATCATCTGGTCGGACTGCGGGTCAGCGAGGACGACGAGGAACAGGGCCTGGACCTGACGCAGCACGGAGAACAGGGCTACGACTGGGACAGCAGCACCTCCTGAGGATTTTGCTGCAACCGTTCGCAGTGGTTCTGCGGACGGGTGCGGCGGAATCGCGCTCAGAAGCCGTTGGCCAATAGAAACTCCACCGTCAGCGCGCGCTTCGATGCGTCGGCCTGCGCGCGGCTCTCGGCGTACTTGGCCATCACATCCACCTCG
>DAIRTY010000278.1:0-2065 GCA_036803645.1 Acidobacteriaceae bacterium
CCTGGCTCTCCAGCGCCCGCGCGGTCTCCAGGTTCTCCGGGTATGGCATCCCGTGCGTGATGATGGTGCTCTCCAGCGCCACCACCGGGCGCCCGCCCTGCAGCGCCCGACGAATTTCAGGAGCAACCTTCAGATACATTCCGTACCATCATGACATCAACAACGGCGGATGGATGGACCGGCGCGGAGGAGCCTCACGAACTGTAGGCGCGTGTGCGGCAACCCCTCCCTTACGGTCGGGGCTCTGATTGGGATACACGGTGCTCCACTTCTATGTCGCACTTGACCGGCGCGGAGCGCCTACGTTTGCGGAGCGCTGTTCCTGGCCACCAGCACCGAGCACGGTGCGCGCTCCACCACGCTGCGCGATACACTGCCCACGAAAAACGTTTCCAGGCGGGATTTGTCGCACGAACCCACCACGATCAGGTCCGCCGCCCACTCCTTCGCATAGTCGGCGATCATGCTCTTGGGATCGCCCTCCGGGCTGGCGCCATCGGCGTGGAACCCCCGGCTCTGGAGTTGGGCCACGGCGCTGGCCACGGTATTCGCGGCAACGTTGTCCACCGTGTGCTGCACATCGGAGATGTCTTGAACGCCTTCGAGCAGTTGCATCACCGGCGGGTGAACGCCTTCGGCGATCGTAAGGACGCGGAATACAGTCCCCTCCGGCCAGGGGATGGAAAACGCTGCCGCTATGGGGTCGGACGACCCATCGTTGCTGCCGCTCACTGCGATCAGGATTTTCATATCTGCCTGGAGTGTATCAGCAGTGCGATACCATGACCGCATAGAGGTAACGAAGCGGTGAGCGGTCTATCACAGTTGCCGATTTTCGGTCAGGGCCTGGTGTTGGGGGGAGGCGAGAGAGGTCCGGTGCCGCGCATCACGTCGCTGCTCATCAAGCCGGCGTCCGCGGTGTGCAATCTGGATTGCGAATATTGCTTCTACCTGGATCGCGACGCGGACCCGTACAGCGCCCTGCCCGGGCGCCGCATGACGCTGGAAACTCTGGAACGCCTGGTGGATACGTACCTGTTCTACTCGTACCCCAACAGCGTGTTCGCCTTTCAAGGCGGCGAACCCACCCTCGCCGGCCTGCCCTTCTTCGAAAAGCTGGTGGAGTTTCAGCAACAGTGCGGACGCTCGGGCCAGGCGGTCAGCAATGCGCTACAGACCAACGCCACACTGCTCGACAAGAACTGGTGCAACCTCTTCCGCCAGTATCAGTGGCTGCTCGGCGTATCGCTGGATGGGCCGGAAGAGATCAACGACCGCTTCCGTTACAACAAGGAGAAGCGCGGCACGTGGAAGCGTGTGATGCAAAGCGTCGAACTGCTCCAGGCGGAGAAGGTGGACTTCAACATTCTGTGCGTGCTCAGCCAGGCCAACGTCGAAAAGCCGCGCGAGTTGTACCAGTTCTATAAGAAGCTGGGCATCGATAACCTGCAATTCATTCCGCTGGCCGAGTTCGCGCCCGACGGCACGCCCCTGCCCTACACCATCACGCCGCGACAGTACGGGCATTTCCTCTGCGAGATTTTCGACCTGTGGTGGCCGGACCGCCGCAAGATGCGCATCCGCTGCTTCGACAATATCGCCGAAGCGCTGGCCGGACAGAAACCGGGGAACTGCACCATGCACGAAACCTGCGACAGCTACGTGGTGGTGGAGTACAACGGCGACGTCTACCCCTGCGATTTTTTCGTGGAGAGCGGCTGGAAACTGGGCAACGCGACCGTGGACTCGTGGGGCGAAATCGCGCGCCGCGCGCGGCGCTACTCCTTCGCCTCGAAGAAGACCATCGCCCACCCCGAGTGCCAGGTCTGCCAGTACCAGTGCATCTGTCACGGCGGATGTCCCAAGTTCCGGCATGGGCCGCACGGGAAGTTTGAGGAACTGGATTACTTCTGCGAGGCGTACAAGATGATTTACGCCAAGAGCGTGGAACCCCTGCGCAAGGAGTTGCGCAGGTTGTACCCGAACTCAGTGGCATAAGAAACCCGGTGGGACAGACCATCGTCATGCGTAGTCTGTCACGGCGACTGCGGGAAGAATGTTGACA
>DAIRTY010000279.1:0-2035 GCA_036803645.1 Acidobacteriaceae bacterium
CATGCCGGCCCTCACTTCTCCGCGCGCGACAACGCGGCCATCCATGGCCGATCCCGCCGCGGCTCCGCGCAGAACGTTCCTTGCGTGCCATGCACCCATCCAAATGGCGGCAATACGATCAGAGCTTCCTGTTGCCCGTTGCCTTCGCTGAACGAGACCACCTGCGCGGCGTCGCAGTTCCAGGCGCCCGCTCGGTCGAGCCATCCCGTGTCGGTCGGGCTGATCCGGAACAGGTAAACGTCGGGGCGCGTACCCTCCGGCGTCAATTGCCGGAGAAAGAGTTTGTTCCGTCCGTTCCTGACCGTCACGCCCTCCGACTCGTAAACGCGATGGATGAGCCGCACGGCAAACAGCGGATGAAACCCCGAACACTCATCCACGCGGACGTGGCCGTAAATGCACGACCGGTTCCGCAATTTGTCGCCCGCCAAAACACCAGTCGTGTTGTAATACGCGCCTCGACGCGCGGAGTTCGTGCCGCCAGCGTCTGTGCGTGCGCCCCTCGCCGTCCAAATGCTTCCGAGACTCTGCACCGCAACGAGCATCAGTTCTCCTCGGCGCCACTACCGTTGACAGCGGTCGTCGCCGCCTTCGCCATCGCAGCCTTCCCCTGTTTTAATCGCCGATTCTCAGCTTCGAGTCGCTGGATTCGCTCAACTAGCGCCGCGTTTGCGCTATCCGATCCCGCCGCGGTCCGGGTCTTGAGCCGCTGCTCCGCGCCCGTCACGCGTTCGGTGAGGCTGTTAAGTTCCGCAGCCTTCTGCTCCAGCTGTTCGCTTAGGCGCGCGACCTGCAATTCCTTCGCGTCGTTGTCACTCTTGAGCCGTTGGATCTCGCGCTTGTAGTCCTCAAGATTCGCCGTCTCCGGCGTCGCGATTCCGGACTCGCCGGCTTCGATGACGCGGTTGCACGTTTCTGTGTGCAGGTTGTAGCGGTCGATCGCTTCCTTTGCCTTCCGCTTACAGTACTCGGCGTAGCGCAACGCGTCTGCCGCATGTTCCGCAAGTTGCCATCGCTCCCTGACGCGATCGTTCTGTACCCAGGCCAGCGCGAACCAGCTCAAGATGACAACGATGGTGGCGCCGAAGCTGTACCAGAAATACCGGTTTGCGCCGGCGTTCTCCAACCACGCGCGCCGCCGCTCTTCCCACATGGCGCCAAGATTCACGTCGCGAGGATTGAGCGCGTGAACCATCGCGTCCAGCGGCGAGCTACGTGCGCGCGAGTAGCCGCCCTGGGCAGCAAGCGGAGAATACTGCGCCGCCGGCACCCGTTGATCAGACCCTCGGTCCTGGTGCACCGACGGCTGCGTCGCCGCCTGCTGTTGCCGCGACGCCGGCGCGGCTGATTGATCTTGGGACCGCGCCTGGCTAATGAGCGCAGGACCGACCACCGCCAGCGCAACACACATATAAAGGTAACGATGCATCTTCGTGTCCTCCTCACCGTCTCCCTGCACCGTGGATCTTCCGGCCCAAGGCGGAATTGACCAATTCCGGAGTCTTGAACCGCAGGTTGGCTCCTTGCTGTTCCGTGCGCGAATGGCGCAACCGGGCCAACACTTCCCAATCAAATCCCGGAAGTGTGATATCCGGTGGCGTGCGGACGTGCAGGTGCTGGTGCAGGGTGCCTTTGCTGTCGTCCGTCATCAGGATCTGCATCTGCCCTTTGGGCAAGTTCTTGATCTTCTCGTCCTCGGCGCGGTACTCGCGTTCCTCCCGCTCCGTCGCGCTCATGCCCTTTTGGAAACTCTCGAAGCCGAAGAGTTGCTGCCGAATCAGGGATTGCGTCCGGCGCGTGACCGCGTGCTCGGCGGATGCGCGGATGAAGTATCGCGCGGTTTCCTCGTCCTGGGTGCGTAACGCGATCTTCGTATTTGGCGCCGACGTCACATCCTCCTTGAACCCCTTGCCGACCTTGAGCAGTTGGGGCAAGCTCTGCATCGAGAACAGGAATGCCGTATTGGTTCCCCGGGCCGTGTTCAGAATCTGGCTGAAATTCTGGTAGCCGAACGGCGCGAACTCGTCCATCACCA
>DAIRTY010000280.1:0-2004 GCA_036803645.1 Acidobacteriaceae bacterium
GCAAAGACTCTACCCAGGTACAAACTTCATAACAGGCTCTAGCGCCAAACGAGTCGAAGGACCCCGATGAAGTTCGTCAAGCCTCAGCCTCCCGTCCCGTTCTCCCACAGATCTCCCGCCGTTGCTTGGTATACGCCGTCATCCCGACCGAAACGCACCGGAACAAATAATTGTCATTCTGAGCGCAGCGAAGAATCCCCGCATTTCGTTTTTGTCTGTTCTTGTTTGTCATTCCGCAGCGCAGCAAGGAATCTGCTTCTTCCCTTGTCACTGAGCGAGGTTCAGTACTTCGCCATCTCCAACATCGCCCGGTACAGGTCCTCCGGCTGCGGCAGAATCGCATCCTCCAGCAGCGGCTGGTACGCCACAAACGTATCCATCGACGCCACTCTCCGCACCGGCGCATCCAGCTCGTCGAACAGCTCTTCCCCGATGCGCGCCGCAATCTCCGCGCCATATCCCCAGCTCAGCATGTCCTCGTGCGCCACAATCACCTTGCTCGTCTTGCGCACCGAAGTAGCAATCGCATCCCAGTCATACGGACTCAGCGTGCGCAGGTCGATCAGCTCCACGTCCACGCCCGTCTCGCGCTCCAGCTTCTCCGCCGCCTGCAATGCGCGCGGCACAATCGCCCCATACGTCACCACCGTCAAATCTTTCCCGGCCCGCACCACCTTCGCCTTGCCAAACGGAATCGCGTACTCCGGCCCCGGATAGGCCCCGCGTCCAAACGTCTCGCGATAGAGCCGCTTGTGCTCCAGAAACAGCACCGGATCGTCGCAGCGAATCGCCGTGCGCAGCAGCCCCGCCGCATCCAGCGCATTCGACGGCATCACCACCATCACTCCCGGCGTATGCGTAAATATGCTCTCGCCCGACTGCGAATGATAGATCGACCCGCCCGTCAGGTAGCCGCCAATCGGCACGCGAATCACCAGCGGGCAGCTCCACTCCCCATTCGACCGCCAGCGCATCGCCGCCAGCTCGTTCCTCATCTGGTGCATCGCCGGCCAGATGTAGTCGAAGAACTGGATCTCCACCACCGGCTTCAGTCCGCGCACCGCCATGCCGATTGCGCGCCCCACAATATTCGCCTCGGCCAGCGGAGAGTTCCAGCAGCGGTCGTTGCCAAACTTTTTCTGCAACCCCGCCGTCAGCTTGAACACCCCGCCCTTGCCCTTTATCCTTCCCGCCCGCAGCGCCACGTCGCGTGTCGCGTCCGCCACATCCTCCCCGAAGACAACAATCCGCTCGTCCCGCCGCATCTCGTCCTTCAGGCAGTGGTTCAGCAGCTCCGCCATCGTCCGCTCGCTCGCGTCCGCCGTCGCCTCCGGCTCTGTATCGAACCGCGCGTCCGTCGGCTTCAAGTCCTCCGAGTACCGGTGCCGCAGGATCGCCTCTCGCGCCGTGCTCGGCAGCACGGCCTGCATCGCGCGGTCCGCCGCCCGTTGCACCTCCTCGTCCACCTTCTGCTCCAGCCGGTTGATCCCCGCCTCGTCCAGAATCCCTTCCCTCAGCAGCCACAGTTGCATCTTGGCCAGCGGATCGCGCGCGTTCTCTTCCTGCACCTCTTCCTCGCTCCTGTACTGCCTCTCATCGTCGCTCAGCGAGTGGCTGTATGGCCGCACCACATGCCCATGCACCAGCGCCGGCCCGCGCCCCGCCCGGCTGTACTCCACCGCCTCCACCATCGCCGCATAGCACGCAATCGGGTCCGTCCCATCAACCTCCGCAAGATGAAAGTTCGGAAAATTCGCAATCAGCCGGGAGATGTTTCCCCCCGGAGTATTCACCTCCACTGGCGTCGAGATCGCGTACTCGTTGTCCTCCACCACATACACCACCGGCAACCGTCCGTTGCTCGCCGTGTTCAGCGACTCCCAGAACTCGCCCTGGCTCGTCGATCCCTCCCCAATCGACACATACGTCACCTCATCGCCGTGAAACGTAACATCCTTGTAGCTTCGATAGTCGCCCTCGCGATAGTCGCCTGCAGGCTTCTTG
>DAIRTY010000281.1:0-1960 GCA_036803645.1 Acidobacteriaceae bacterium
CATTCATACGATCCGATGCGAGAGAATGAAGGAGGAGCGGTTCACTCGCCGGCTTCGGCTCGCGCGGATTGCAGCGTTCGAAGGCATCCGCAGGGAGAGGCGGCAATCGAATGGGAGAGGCGGCAATCGAACTGCGAATGAGGAAGCAAACTTGAGCGGCTCAGAAGAACCAACTGGCGCGGGCACGGATGTGGTCGAGCAGCCCGGCGCGGCGAGTTCGCCCAGCGCAATGGACCTCGCCAGCGCGGAGGAGCCCGCAAGCGCGGAGGGACAACGTACCGAAGGCCGCGTCTCGCACTCGTGGCGCGCGCTGCGCCATCGCAACTTCCAACTCTTCGTCGGCGGGCAGAGCATCTCGCTGATCGGCACCTGGATGACGCGCGTGGCCACCGGCTGGCTGGTCTACCGCCTCACCGGATCGGCGCTGCTGCTGGGCACGGTGAGCTTCGCCGGACAGATTCCGACGTTTCTGCTGGCCCCGTTCGCCGGCGTATGGGTGGACCGGCTCAACCGGCAAAAGGTGCTGGTGTGGACGCAGACGCTAGCCATGGTGCAGTCGCTCGCGCTGGCCGCGCTGACGCTCTCCGGCCGCATCACAATCCCCTGGGTGCTCGCGCTCAGCATCTGCCAAGGACTCATCAACGCATTCGACATGCCGGGCCGCCAGGCCTTCCTGGTGCAGATGGTGGAGGACCGGCGCGACCTGGGCAACGCCATCGCCATCAACTCGTCGATGGTGAATATGGCGCGGCTCATCGGGCCGTCGCTGGCCGGAATCATCATCGCGGCCAGCAACGAGGGCTGGTGCTTTTTGATCGACGGCATCAGCTACCTGGCCGTCATCGCGTCGCTGCTGATGATGCGCGTTCACGCCCCCACAGGGAAGCGCGCCGTCACCTCCATGCTGCACGAGCTGAAGGAGGGATGGACGTACGTCTCACGGTTTGTGCCCGTCCGCACCATTCTGCTGCTCTTCGCGGTGGTCAGCCTGATGGGGATGCCCTTCGTGGTGCTGATGCCGATCTTCGCGGCTCGCGTGCTGCACGGCGGCCCGCACACCTTCGGCTTCCTGATGGCCGCGATGGGCTCGGGCGCGCTGGTGGGCGCGCTGCTGCTCGCCGCGCGGCGGAGCGTTCTGGGGTTGGGGCGGAAGATCGCAGTCTCCAGTGCGGTCTTTGGCGCGGGACTGATCGGCTTCGGCCTTTCGCACATATTCTGGCTGTCGATGGCGACGATGCTGGTGGCGGGCTTCGGCATGATGCAGGGGATGGCTTCGAGCAACACCATCATTCAGACCATCGTCAGCGAAGACAAGCGCGGCCGCGTGATGAGCTACTACACCATTGCGTTCGTCGGCATGGCACCCTTCGGCAGCCTGCTGGCCGGAACCATGGCGCATTGGATCGGCGCGCCCATGACCGTGATCCTGAACGGGGCCGCAGTGCTCGTCGGCGCAGCGTGGTTCACCACACGCCTGCCTACCGTGCGCGCAGCCATCCGGCCCATCTATCGCGAGATGGGGATTCTGCCCGTCGAAGTGGTCAGTGGAATGACCAGCGGTGGCGCAAGCTAAACTGTTGTGCGATTCGTTCGTCGATGAGCAAAACCAGCCTTACCGGTCCTCCGTATGCAGAATCGGCATCAGACACCATGTGTCCCTCTGGCGAAGCAGACCAAAAGAGTCAGACTTGAAAGCCGCGGGCAGGAGAGAGCAATACCATGCACAGCAATCGCGAAGATCAGCCCGAAGAGCCGGACTTCACTCCGACCTACGAGGAGGAATCGCATAAGCAACCTTACTGGAAGCGCGCGCATCTCGATTGGCGCGTCTGGGTCGCCGCATTCTTTATCTTTGCGGCCATCGCCGTCTATGTCTGGACCGTCGATCTTTCGGTGGTGCCCCGCGTGTGAGCGGATGGCCTGAAGCTCACGCTACGAACTGCGCCTCCAGCAGCGCATT
>DAIRTY010000282.1:0-1950 GCA_036803645.1 Acidobacteriaceae bacterium
AGGTCGGCCATTGTGATCGAGGTGCAGAACAATGCATGGGACACTCCGACCGCCGTCCGCTACGCCAAGCACGCGGCGGCGCATGGCGCGGACGCCATCGGGGCGATACCGCTGAACAACGGCTGGAACCGGAGCGATGCGGAGATACTGGACTACTACAAGGCCATCGGTGCGGCGACGGACCTTCCGCTGATTGTGCAGTCGCGAGGCACGGTGAGCGTGGACCTGATGGTGCAGCTATTTCAACAGATCCCGACGATGAAGGCGACCAAGGACGAGGTCGGCAATATCATGGAGCGCGCGCCGCAACTGATCGAGCGGACAGGGAACAAGCTGGCGGTGTGGTCGGCCGGCGGAGGGACCGGCGACCAACTGCTGGAAAAGATGCAACTGGGCATTGTGGGACTGTGCCCGACACCGCAGTACGCCGAGCTGCTGCAACAGGTGATGGAACTGGAATGGGCGGGCAAGAAGAGCGCGGCGTTCGATATGTACGCGCGGGTGCAGACGTTTGCGGCGATCCCAGGCGCGACCGGGTACATGATGGTGGCGCGCGGCGTGTTCCCGGAGGGGACGAAGTCGCGGCCACAGCCCATGGAGCAGGAAGCACAGCGAGCCGGAGCTCCAGCGGGAGGCGATCTGGGGGGCGCGGGCGGCAGAGCCGGTGGTGGAGCAGCCGCGGGCGGCAGAGGCGGGGCAGGCGGCAGAGGCGGCGCACCTATCACCGACAAGCAGAAAGAGTATATCCGGTACGCGGTGGATACTTACCTGAAGCCATACTTCAGGGGATGAAGGTGCGCGCTCACATGGGGCGCGATGCTCACACATCGCAGATGCGCGGTGAATGTGGCATGTGGCAGATCAGGCAGCGGCGGCGTGGACTTCGAGGACAGTACCTTCGAGCTTCTGGAGGTAGGCGACCATGTCGAAGAGGTTGCGTGCCTGCGGATTGCCCTCCGGGCTGAGCATGCGCATCAGGCTCTTGGGCGACTTGGAGAGAGCGCGGCCGAGAGCGACAAAGCCAAGCGTGCCGTTGATGTACTCGCGCAGGACGGACTTGGCCGTGTCGAGGTCCCCGGCCACCATGTTGCCGACCGCCTCGCGCAGGAACTCGCGGCGAAAATCCGGGTCGGCGAGCTGCTCCTTGATTGTCTCTCTGAAGCTCCGTGTGAGGGGCATCTATTCCTCCCGCTTTCTCTTCTTGTACTCGGCCCAAAGTGCGTGGGCCGATTGGATGTCCGCCTGCTGTCGCCGCTTGCTGCCACCGCCAAGCAGAATGACCAGTTGTTCGCCGTCCTTGGCGAAGTAAACGCGATAGCCGGGGCCGAAGTCGAGACGCAGTTCAGAGAGTCCTGACCCAACGCTCTTTGCCGCCGAGAAGTTCCCGTTCTCCATGCGAAGTACGGCGGTGATGATACGAACGCGTGCGGTGGTGTCGAGTTGCACAATCCAATCCCGATAGGGAGTGTGGCCGCGCGCGTCGACGTACTCCCGCACCTCGATCATAGGGATGATGGTAACGTAAATGATACCCGATGGCAAGGGCTATTTTGAGGGCTCAGTCCGCCCGGGGCTCGGGCTTACAAAGCGTGGTAGTTTATAAACTACAGAATGGAGCGAAGAAGATGGGTGAAAAACTGACAAACTATGACCCGGCCGAGGACCTCGGATCGGACGAGGCGATTGCGATCTTCATGGCGGAGGCACTCGCGACCAACGACGTTGGCTACATATCGCACGCGCTGGGCGTGGTGGCGCGCGCCAAGGGGATGGCCCAGATTGCCGAGCAGACAGGACTATCGCGCGAGCAGCTCTACCGGTCGTTCAGCAAGAAAGGGAACCCCACGCTGAAGACTACGCTGGCAGTGATGCGGGCGCTGGGCGTTGAGCTGACGGCGAAGATTCCCTCGGCGGCCTGACCAAGAAGACCGCGAGCCTTGGACGGTAGAC
>DAIRTY010000283.1:0-1941 GCA_036803645.1 Acidobacteriaceae bacterium
CGGCAGGCGGCCACCGCCAGTCCCGTGGCCAGATGCGTCTTGCCCGTCCCTGTCTCACCAAGAAAAATGACAGGTTCCTTGCGCGTCAGGTAACCGCCTTCGCTCAGGTTCCTCAGCATCACCGCGGAGATGTGCGGCGTACTCCGGAAGTCGAACTCCTCCAGCGTCTTGACCGCCGGGAAGTGGGCCTCCTTGATGCGCCGCGTCACTGCCTTGCGGTCCCGCTCCTCGATCTCCGCTTCCAGTAGTACTTCCAGATAACTCAGGTGCGACTGCTTTTTCTTGACAGCTTCTTCGGCCAGACGGGCAGCCTGCTCGCCCAGCGTGGGAAGGTACAGTTGCCTGGCATACTGCAGGATAGTGGCTTGTTGCATCGGCTGTGCGGCGCTCACTGGACCACCTCCGTTGCCATCCAGTTGGGCCGCAACTGCTCGTATGCTTCGAGGCTGGGCTGGGGCCGGTCATACCGGTTCAGCACACCGATGTCGGCAGGATGCGTGCCGGGCGTCTGCTCCCGGTGATCGACCCGCAGCAAGTACTGAACCGCGCCCAGGTTCGCGCAGCCCATCTCCAACGCCGCTTCCAGCGCCTGCCGTACCCGCGCCGCTCCATGCACGCGGCCCAGCAGGAGCACGTCGATCATGACCCGCGTCCCGGCCTGTCGGCCATCGCGCTCTCCGGCAGCTCGCCAGAACCGGTCGAAGCTGGCCGGCCAGCGCCCCTGCGCACGGCACTGCTCCAGGGCCGTCGAGCCCGGCAGGGCTCCCGGCTTCTTGAGCAGAACGTCCAGATAGTGGTCCAGCTCCAGCACCTTCTGGTGCCGCTCATAGCAGCGCTCATGGCTGGCCACGCGGCGGCCCTGATACCAGATCTCCACGGTTGCCGAGTAGACCTTGGCGTCGACCGCGGTCCCCACCGGCAAGGGCGCCGAGTAGAAGTTGGTCAGCACCTTCGCGCAGCCGCTGGCGTTGATGTGAGGGAAGTGCAAGGCGGCCAGATCGAAGGCCTCGCTGGCCAGCGGCAGAAGATGTTCCCGCTCGGCGATCATCGCAGCTCCGATCGTCTGGCTGCGGCCTGCAATGACGCGGCCCTGCTCTTCGAGCAGTCCGTCCGCCAGCAACTGGTTCAGTCCGTCCAGATCATGCACCTTCGGAACGGGGGTCAGATAGTTGCGCCGGTACTGGCCGCCTTCGCCCTCCACGCCGCCCTTCTCGTGGCCCTCGCCCGGCGTGCAGAACTCTGATGCGAAGCCCCAGTGCGAGCGAAAGGCGATGAACCGCGTGGTCTCTTCCCGCTGATGGCCGCGCAGAATCTTCTTCACCGCACTTCTCAGGTTGTCATAGCGCAGGACACGAAAGACCCCGCCAAACCATGCAAACGCCAACTCGTGCGCCTCTAAAAACGCCTGCTGTGTGGCGTGCGGATAGGCCCAGTGAAACGCTCCGCCCGAGGCCATCGAGCGCATGCAGAAGATGTACGCCTTGCGGGACTCCCCGTCGAACTCTGCCCAGCCTTCATACCAATCCACCTGCGCCTCTCCACCGAACTCATAAGACTGCGGCACAAAGACCTCATGCCCAGCAAGGCCCATGGCGATCTTGCGCTGTCGGACATAGCTGCGCACCGTCGACTCTGCGACCTCGACCGCCGGCAACTCCCGCCGCAGGCGCATCCATATCCGGTGCGCGGTGTGACGCTGCTTGCGCGGCGCCTTGCGGTCAGCCTCCAGAATCTCGTCGATAAACGGGACCGCCGCCGACAGCTTCGGCCGCTCTCGTTCCGGCACTTTTCGGTCCATCGGAACTGCGCTCAGCAATGCCTGACGCACTTCCCGGCGGTGTACTCCCAGCTTCCGCGACACGCCGCGGACCGTTCCCGCCCCATGCTCATACTCCCGTCGGATCTGCTCGTATAGTTCCACTTTGCTCCTCCTGTTCGACA
>DAIRTY010000284.1:0-1934 GCA_036803645.1 Acidobacteriaceae bacterium
TGCAAGGGAAGGTGGTCGCGACGATTACGCAAACGACCCAAGTCCTTCCGACGCCGTCTACCTAGTGGTCTTCGGCGCACACATTGAGCATTATCGAGCTTAGCGCGAGCGCATTTGGCTCCTCGACATCGCGCCGGCGGAAGATCCGGCGGCGAAGGCGGTTTTGCGTAAGGTCACGGAAGAATCGCTCCACCATGTTGAGCCACGAGCTGCCTGCGGATTCCGAGGGATGCCGATCAGCGTTCCGAACTGATGTCGATCACGATTCCGAAGTGATGCCGATCAGTGTTCCGAACTGAAGCCGATCAGTCTTACGGTTGTAGTTCGGAACGGTGATCGGCATCGGATTGGAACGGCGGCGCAAGGCAGCCGTGGCGGCTGATGGACTCCACTGGGAAGTGGAGTATCCCAGTTGCCACAGAAGAGGCTGACCATGCGCAAGTTGAAAGAAGTTCTGCGGCTCCATGCCCTCGGATTGAGCCAGCATCAAATCGCCCGCAGTTGTTCCCTTTCGCAAAGCACCGTCCATGAGTATTTGTCCGCGGCGCAAGCAGCGGGCGTGAACTGGCCGCTGCCGGAAGACTGGGGCGACCAGCAGATCGAGCAGACGTTGTTTCCGCAGCGGCCCGCTCCCGCCTTTTGGCGCAAACATCCGGAGCCGGATTGGGTCCAGATCCACCAGGAACTGCAGACGCACAAGAACCTGACCCTGCAACTGGTCTGGCAGGAAGGACGGGAGAACGACCCGGAAGGCTATGCCTATAGCCGCTTCTGCGATCTCTACCGGCAATGGCTGAAGAAGCTCGATCTGGTGCTGCGGCAGGAGCACCGCGCCGGCGAGAAGATGTTCGTGGATTACGCCGGGGCCACGATTCCGGTGCACGACCCGCAGAGCGGCGCCATGCACCCCGCCGCCGTGTTCGTGGCGGTCTTGGGCGCCAGCAGCTACACCTTCGTCGAAGCCACCTCCGGACAGGATTTGCGGAATTGGATCGGTTCGCATATGCGGGCCTTCGAGTTCTTCGGCGGGGTGGTAGAGGTGGTGGTGCCGGATAACTTGAAGTCCGCGGTCACGCATCCCAGCTATTACGAGCCGGATCTGAATCCCACCTACCGCGACTTGGGGGAGCACTATGGCGTGGCGATCATTCCGGCGCGGCCTTATCGAGCCAGGGACAAAGCCAAAGCGGAGGTGGGCGTTCAGGTCGCGCAACGCTGGATCGTGGCCGCCTTGCGCAAGCGCAAGTTCTTCTCCCTCGATGAGGTCAACCAGGCCATTGCCGAATTGCTGGCGCGGCTCAACCAGCGGCCGTTTCGCAAGCGCGAGGGCAACCGCGCCAGCCTGTTCGCGCAACTCGACCAGCCGGCGCTGAAGCCGTTGCCGGCCACGCGCTACCAGTTTGGACAATGGAAGACGGCCAAAGTCAACATCGACTATCACATTGAAATCGAGCGGCACTATTACAGCGTCCCGTACGCGCTGGTACACCAGGAGGTAGAAGCGCACCTGACGGGGGAGACCCTGGAGGTCCTCCACCGCGGAGTGCGCGTCGCCTCGCATGTCCGCTCCTACGAGCCGGGAAAAGCGACGACCCTGACCGATCACATGCCCAAGTCTCACCAGAAGTATGTGGGTCGGACGCCCTCGCGGCTGATGGAAGATGCCCAGCAGACCGGGCCCTATACCGGTCAACTGGTGGAAGCGATCCTGGCAGCCAAGCGCCATCCGGAGATGGGATATCGGTCCTGTCTGGGGATTCTGCGGCTGGCGAAGACCTATCCGGCCGAACGCATGGAAGCGGCCGCGCAGCGGGCTCTGCGGGCTCGCGCCTACAACTTCCAGAGCATGGACTCGATCCTGAAGAACCAGCTCGACCGGCTGCCGCTACCTGGCGATCCACCCGTCCAGGCTGCCGTGGAGCACGACAACATCC
>DAIRTY010000285.1:0-1912 GCA_036803645.1 Acidobacteriaceae bacterium
AACTGCTTGAAGAACTTCTGCATCCCCGCCACGTCCTGGCTCTTGTCCGGATAGATCTCCGAGTAGACGCCCTCCAGGTAGCTGTTCGCGAGCGTCGCCGGCGCGCCATGCCCCGGCCCCGCAAGATAAATCAGGTCGAGCGAATACTTCTTGATCAGCCGGTTCAGATGCACCCAGGTAAAGTTCTGCCCGGGGTCCGATCCCCAGTGCCCCAGCAGTCGGTTCTTGATGTGCTCTACCTTCAGCGGCTCCCTCAGTAGCGGGTTCGCCTGCAGATACAGCATTCCGACGCAGCAATAGTTGCACGCACGCCAGTACGCATCCATCCTGCGCAACTCCTCCGCCGAGAGCGGCTGTTCGCCCACCGAGAGCTTATGCTCGCCCGTCGAAATCGCTGCCCCAGATGCCTTGCCCTGCACTGCGGAATCTTCACCCATCGTCTTACTCCTATCTATAGTTCTACGTCGTCATTCTGTCTCACGCCGTCATTCTGGCGTAGCCCTCTGAAGTCGTCATTCTGGCGAAGCCAGAATCTCTGTATTACGTTCGTAGCGCAACACGCTACTCCATCGGTAAAAATGCTTGATAGCCCGTCATCGCTTCAGATGCCAGCTTACGTCCATCAGCCGTCCGCCCGCATTCCAGCCAGATCAATTTACGTTGACTTCCCCTCGCTCCTCGGTGCTTCGCGGCAGATCCGCGCCACATGGCGCGCAATCATGCGGTCTTCCTCTGCGGGCACAACATAGAGCGCAATGCGCGAGTCTTCTTCGCTGATCTTGCGCAGCCCCTTCGCGGGCAACTCGTTGGCCGCGTCTTCCATCTCCGCTCCGAAGACCCACAGGCCAACCGCGATTGCGCGCCGCGTCAGTGCGTCGTGCTCGCCAATGCCGCCGGTGAAAACCAGCGCCGTCGGCTTGTGCAGCGCCGCCAATCCCGCAACCGTCTTCACCAGAGTTCGGCAGAAGACGCGAATCGCCAGCCCCGCCCGCGCGTCCCCCCCGGCGGCCCTCTTGCGCAGCTCGCGCATATCGTTCACGCCGCCCAGCGCCTTCAGTCCCGCGTCGCCATCGATCATCCGCTCCACCGAATCCGCCGTCGCGCCCGCCTGCCGCATCAGGAACAGAACCACGCCGGGATCGATGTCCCCCGTGCGCGTCCCCATCATCACACCGCCGGTCGGCGTCAGTCCCATCGTCGTATCCACCGACTTGCCGTCGATGCACGCCGTCACGCTGCATCCGCTGCCCAGGTGCGCGATCAGCATCGATCGCGGGAACTCCACGCCTGCCGCCGCGCGTAGCTGCACCACCACCGACTCGCACGAAAGCCCATGAAATCCGTACCGCCGCACACCCTGCTTGCGCACCGAGTAGGGTAGCGCATACACCCTCGCCTCCTCTGGCATCGTCTCGTGGAAGACGGTGTCGAAGCACGCAATGTGCGGCACGCCACTGAAGCGCCGTATCATCTCCTCGATCATCGCCAGCGCCTCCGGATCGTGCAGTGGAGCAAACTCGCACGCCGCGCGCAGCTTCGCCAACACATCCGCCGTGAGCCGCTGATGCCCGCGCAGATGCGCTCCCGGATGCACCACGCGGTAGCCCACCGCATCCGGCGGCGGCAGCCCATCCAGCCCCACCGCGCGCTCCACCACCGCAATCGCCTCCTGCATTGAGCCGGATTTCACCGCGCCCAGCCTGCTGCTCAGGTCGTTCCCCGCCGCGTCGCGAAACGCCAGCTTCTCCAACCGGCCGCCGATCCCGCCCAGCTCTCCCTCATACAGTGTGTGAAGTCCCGCCGCGCCCGCACCCGGCGCAACCGAGCCCTCCGCATTCGACTCCTCAACCACCTCATGCATGGAAAACTTGATCGACGACGACCCGGGATTCAGCACCAGAATATGCATTCG
>DAIRTY010000286.1:0-1881 GCA_036803645.1 Acidobacteriaceae bacterium
AAGTGCGGAGCGGTGATAGCATCGGGCAAGAGCGTTCTTTCAGCCTCAATACTCGAAGTCGCCGGGCATGTGTGGCTTTTCCATCACTGGAGTCTCGGCGACGGCGGGTACCGGGTGCCCTCTGGGCGGGGTGGGTCGCCGGGTGGACGAAAAGCCACTCGGCAATGCACCCGAAATGCAGAGCATATTGGACAGGCGCTTAAGGGAAGCTATGAGTACGGCCTTGGCACATTTCGCGCTGCCCTTTGACTTCAGCTGGCTTCAGCAAGTCGTCGTCGTGAACGGCGCCATCACTCGCCTTCTGGCGGCCTCTCTGCTGGGCGGTCTCGTCGGCCTGGAGCGCGAAGTCAAGCGCAGATCCGCAGGCGTCCGCACCAACCTTCTCATCGCACTTGGTGCCGCCTTCTTCACGCTCCTCTCCGCTGTACTTGCCGGCGAGGGCAGCACCAACAAGGGCCAGGTGGCCTCCAACATTGTTCAAGGCATCGGCTTCCTGGGCGCCGGACTCATCATCCACAACCGTAGTCGCATCAGCGGACTCACCAGCGCCGCCAGTGTCTGGGTCGTCGCCTCCATCGGCATGGCCTGCGGCGCGGGACTCCTGGCCGCGGCAGCAGTAGCTACCGTCATCGTCATCATCGTGCTGGAATTAGTTGGGTTTCTTGAGCGCCGCGCAAGCATCAAGATCTATTCGCTCATCTATGAGGCCAGGGGCGCCGACAAAACTGCAATGCTCCGCTCCATCCTCGACGCCATGGACAAGGCCGGACACCGCCTAGCCGATTTCGGCAGCGACGCCATCGGCGATCTCGAGCGCGTAAGTTTCACCATCATCGCTACCAAAAAGCAGCACGAGCGCCTGCACGACAAGCTGCAAGCCCAGCCGGCCATCGCTCAGCTGCTCAACTTTAGAGATCCGGAGGAAGATTGATTCCCTTCGCAAAGGCGCATGCATGCGGCAACGATTTTCTCATCGTCACTGAAGACGCCGCGGCTGGACATGACTGGGCAGAGCTGACCCGACACCTCTGCGCTCGCAACACCGGCGTTGGCGCAGACGGTGTCGAATTCTTTGCTTGGACCAGCCCCATGTCAGGCCGCATCCGCCTGCACAATTCCGACGGCTCCATCGCGGAAATCAGCGGCAACGGGACCCGATGCGTGGCAGCCTGGATGTGTGCGGCAACCGGCGCCTTGCAGGGGGATGAACTGCGCATCGAGACCGATGCTGGCCTTCGCGTGTGCCGAATCGATGCAGTTCTCAAAGACGATTGCTACTCGGTTGAAGTCACCACCGGCATGGGCATTCCCATCGCCGCGCATAGAATTGCGTTTCTCGCCGACGGCCGTCAGATCGCCGGCATAGCCGTCTCTACCGGCAATCCCCACTTCGTCATCGTCGTTGACAACCCCGAATTCTCCGTAGGCGGCGATTCGTGGCAGACCATCGGCGCTCAAATCTGTACCCATCCCGATTTCCCTCATCAAACCAATGTTGAGTTCATGCGAATCACCAGCCCAAGCGAAATCGAGATTCGCATCGTCGAGCGCGGCGTCGGACCCACCACTTCTTCCGGCACAGGTAGTTCCGCTTCAGCCACCGCGGCAATCGCATTCCATGGCTGCGTTTCTCCTCTCCGCGTCGTGGCACCCGGCGGCGCGCAGACCGTCTCCTGGAAAGGTCGTGGCACCGAATTGGAACTCACCGGTCCTGCAGCGCTGATTGCCAACGGCGAGGCATGGTGCGGATGACGGTATCACCCATGGAGCTTCTGGAATTGGCCCCCATCAGCGCGGCTGCCGCCATCAGCGTAATCTCACCCTCATCCTTCGCCAGCGCGGAGCGTTTCGACCGCGGCATTGATCGGTTGCGCCAACTCG
>DAIRTY010000287.1:0-1875 GCA_036803645.1 Acidobacteriaceae bacterium
CTGCATCAGCATCTGCGCGGCGGCCTTGAATCGCTCGTGCTCCAGCAACCGCTCCACCAACTCGCGGCGCGGGTCTTCGGAATCCCCGCCCGCCACATCCGAAGGATCGCGCGGCAGCAGCGTCTTCGACTTGATGTGGATCAGCAGCGACGCCACATAGATGAACTCGCCCGCCGCGTCCACGTCGGTCTGCCGCAACTGGTGGCAGTAGTCCAGAAACTGCGCCGTAATCAGCGCGATGGGAATGTCATAGATGTCGATGTTCTGCTTGCGGATCAGGTCCAACAGAAGATCCAGCGGGCCGTCGTACACCTGCCCCACAGTGACCGAGAATGGCGACTGCGAGGCCTCTTCCTGCTGCGCCGCATCTTTAGTAGCGCGCTTCGTATCAGCCTCCCGTGCCACAGGCCCCGGCCGCAGCACCAGCGTCTCGGGCACCGGCTCGATCGCCTCGTCCGCGCCTGCCTCAACCGGCACGTCCGGACCGGCGCTCGCGTTCTCTCGAATCTCGTCGCGCTCGTAGCTCATCGCCGCGCCAGCCTCACCGCCGTGCGCACCTCGCGCATCGTCTGCTCGGCCCGCGCGTTGGCCCGCACCGCGCCCTCGTCCAGAATCGCGTTTGCCTCATCCGGGTGCGCCTCGAAGTAACGTCTCCGCTCCTGGATCGGCGCCAGCTCCTTCACCACCGCATCGGCCAGCCATCCCTTGCACTGGATGCAGCCGATCCCCGCCGTGGTGCAACCCGCGCGCACCTCAGTCTGCGTCCCGCCCGAGGAAAAGACCTTGTGCAGATCGAAGACGGGACAGATCTCAGGATTCCCCGCGTC
Organism: Acidobacteriaceae bacterium; assembly: GCA_036803645.1. Lineage (GTDB taxonomy): Bacteria > Acidobacteriota > Terriglobia > Terriglobales > Acidobacteriaceae > Edaphobacter. The sequence continues at coordinate 828 of DAIRTY010000287.1, forward strand.
CGTCCGCCGGATGCGCGCCGGATCGGTCACCATCGTCTTCAGCTTCGCCCGCACCTCCGGCTCCGGATCGCTGAGCAGGATCGTGTTCCCATAGCTCTTCGACATCTTCCGCCCATCGGTCCCCGGCAGCTTCGGACTCGGCGTCAGCAGCACCTTCGGCTCCGGCAGAATCTCCCGATCATCCACTCCATAAATATGATTGAACCGCCGCGCAATCTCGCGCGTGATCTCCACATGCGCGGCCTGGTCCAGCCCCACCGGCACAAAATCCGTCTGATACACCAGAATGTCGGCGCTCATCATCACCGGGTAACCAAGAAACCCGTAGGTGGCCAGATCTTTTTCCTTGAGCTGCTCCTGCTGGTCCTTGTACGTCGGCACGCGCTCCAGCCAGCCCAGCGGCGTAATCATCCCCAGCAGCAGGCTCAGCTCGGCATGGGCCGGGACCTCGCTCTGCAAGAAGATCGTGGACCGCTTCGTATCCAACCCAGCCGCCAGAAAATCCAGCAACACGTCCTTTACGTTCGCCGGCAGCTCGCTGGTATCGGCGTAGTCGGTGGTCAACGCGTGAAAGTCCGCGATGAAGAAGTAGCACTCGTACTTCGGCGTGCCATCGTCGTTGGTCGCGTTCTGCAACTCCACCCAGTTCTTCAGCGCGCCCATGTAGTTGCCCAGGTGCAGCTTGCCCGTGGGCCTCATTCCGCTCAGTACGCGCCGCGGCGCCGGTCGTCTCGTCTCTTCGCTCATAATTCGTTCCTCAAGAGTAAATGATTGCCTGTTCTTCGCCGTTGTTTGTTTTACGCTGTCATCCTGAGCGCGTCTTTCGAGCGCGAAGGATCCCGATACCGCTCGCACCCCCTCAACCCTCCACCCCTTCTCCCCACAAACTCCCATTGCTCATAGCCCACAGCTCATAGCCGAAACAAAAAAATCGCCGTCGCCCACCCTCAAAAACCCCAGCAAATCCCCTTGTCAAGCCCCTCGACGCCCAATAATCCCCATAACTCCCACCCCATCAATCACTTCCCTCCGAAAAATAGTTGGCATA
>DAIRTY010000288.1:0-1849 GCA_036803645.1 Acidobacteriaceae bacterium
GTCTTGGCGCCGGCCTCGTATGCCCCGCGATTGGCCGCCTCCATGATCCCCGGCCCTCCGCCCGAAGTAATCACATAGCGCCGGCGGCGGCCGGGCAGCGTCATCGCCCAGCGCGACACCAGCCCGGCCAGCGTGCGCGCGTCCTCGTAGTAGCGCGACATCTCGACGGCGGCCTCGGCCAGGCGCAGCTTCTGCTCCGAGGCGTCGCCGCTGGCGACCTCGTGCGCGCGCGCGGGCTGCTGGTCGGCGGGCGCGGGCGTCCGTGAGCCGGTGTTCTCCAGCAGCTCCAGCTCGTGACTCGATACGTCGAGCGCGCGGAAGCGCGCCGAGCCGAAGAAGACCACCGTATCCTGGATGCGTTCTCGCCGGAAGCGCACCATCGGCTCCTGGTACTCGGCCATCATGCGCATCACGCGGCCGTCGGGTGAGTTGAGAAACTCCGGATTTTCGTACGCCAGCGGCGCGGGGTAAAGCGGGTCGGGACTTTTGCGTTGCATCGTTCTTCGTTTCCTCCTGCGGTTGACCTCTGCTCTGTCTCCCGCAAAGCGAGCGCTGCCTATCGACGGTGGTCGCGGTAGTGGATCGCCTCCGAGACGCCGATCCAAATATCCAGCAGACCCAGCCCCGAGATCAGCCCGCGCACCGCCCCGTTGCGCAACACCGCCTCCAGAGCGGGGCGCGACTGAATGTAGATGTTGCGGTCCCAGACGCGCGTCCACCAGGGCAGGATCGTCACCAGCACGCCCAGGTAAACGCAGAACAGCACCAGCACAAACAAGGAAAGCCGTTGCAGCCAGATGGGCGCAACGGTGCCAGTCTCCGGCTCCGGCGAGGTCTGTGGGGGCGCTGACTGCGCGTTCGGCGGCGGCGGCGGCAAGCTCGGCGCGCTGGGCGGCGCGCCCAAACCATCGGAGACAACTTGTGCGTCGAAAGGCATCAGACTCCCCTGTTGACCTTAGCAGAGCCAGTTGCCGGTTTCTACTCCGCGCCGCATCCGTATCGCTTGTCATTCTGAGCGTAGCGAACGGGGTCCCCGGCCAGCTTGCTGGCTGGGGCAGGAAGAATCCCCGTATTTCGCTTGAAGCGCGACACTCTTCATCTGTGAGAATCCACAAGCAATGAGAAAATAGAAAGCGATGCTTCAACTCTCCTCCGCCGGCAAACGGTTCGGCCCCAAACTCCTCTTTGAAGACGTCAACTGGCTTATCACGCCGGATGAGCGTACTGGCCTGGTTGGCGGCAACGGCACCGGCAAATCCACTCTGCTCAAGATCCTCGCCGGCTTCGATACCCTCGACTACGGCGAACTCACCTCGATCAAGGGAATGACCATTGGATACCTGCCGCAGGACGGCCTCGCCATCAGCGGCAAGACCGTCTTTGCCGAGTGCCTCTCCGTCTTCGACGACCTCTTCGATCTGGAGCGCGAGGCCGAAGAGATCACCCACACGCTCTCCACCGCCGACCCCGAATCCCGCGAGTACCGCGCCGCCGCCGACCGCTACTCCGACATCGCGGACCACCTGCATGTCCACGACATCTACACGCTGGACTCGCAGGTTGGCGCCGTGCTGGGCGGGCTCGGATTCGCCAAGGAGGACTGGGAGCGCCGCACGGAGGAGTTCTCAGGCGGCTGGCAGATGCGCATTGCGCTGGCCAAGCTGCTGCTGCAAAAGCCCTCGCTGCTGCTGCTCGACGAGCCCACCAACCACCTCGACCTGGAGAGCCGCAACTGGCTGGAGAACTACCTGCACGACTATCCCTTCGCCTTCATCCTCATCTCCCACGACCGCTACTTCCTCGATGTCACCGTGAACAAGACCATCGAGATATGGAACAAGCGGCTGCA
>DAIRTY010000289.1:0-1846 GCA_036803645.1 Acidobacteriaceae bacterium
GAACCCGCTGAACTCTCCCATGGAGGTATATATCGCGAACTATCCCTGGGGCAAGTATGTTTCGGGCAACGATGGCGCGGATGTCTGCATCTCGAGCTGGAACCGGATGGCGCCGAATACCATGCCGTCGCTGGCCAAGGCGGGCGCAAACTACATGAACTCGCAGTTGATCCGCATGGAGGCGGAGATCAACGGCTACTCGGAGGGGATCGCGCTGGATGTGAACGGCTATCTCTCGGAGGGCTCGGGCGAGAACCTCTTCCTGGTGCGCGATGGCATTCTCTACACCACGCCGCTGGCCAACTCCGTGCTGTGCGGAATTACACGCACGTCGGTGCTGACCATCGCCAAGGCGCTGGGCATTCCCGTCGTCGAGCTGCCGCTGCCGCGCGAGATGGTGTACATCTGCGACGAGGCGTTCTTCAGCGGCACCGCCGCCGAGGTGACGCACCTGCGCTCGGTGGACAAGATCATGGTGGGCGATGGCACGATGGGGCCGGTGACCACGGCCATCCACGACGAGTTCTTCGCCATCGTCAACGGCATTAAACCCGACCGCTACGGATGGCTGACGCCGGTGCGTGTACCAGTGACAGAGCCGGTCGGAGCTTAAAGACAGTTGCGAGTTGGTAGTTGCCGGTTGTTGGAGACAGACAGAAGAGGCGGCCTTGCGGTCGCCTCTTTTTCATGCGCGATTTGCGCTCCCACGATTCCGCTGCTCAGTGGAGAATGCGGAGGGTGCGGTCCCAACGGGCAAGGTTCGTGAGGGAGACGGCTGGTTCTTTCAACGAGAAGTAGACGAGGAAGGGTTTGCCGACGATGGCTGCGCGTGGGACGAGGCCCCAGTAGCGGCTGTCTTCGCTGTTGTTGCGGTTGTCGCCGAGCACAAAGTAGCTGTCCGGCGGAATGGTGAGTTCGCCATTACTGACCAGCGAGTGCATCTGCACCCACCAGCGCGAATCGACTGCGGGGTCGGCGCGGTCCAGGCGCGGGAAGTCGTCGCGGTAGCTGTCCGGGGCCGATGGCAGATAGACGGCATAAGGTTCGCTGAGCGCGTGGCCGTCGATCAGCACGCGCCCGTCGCGCAGGCGCAGCCGGTCGCCCGGCAGTCCGATGACGCGCTTGACCAGATGCAGCGCGGGATCGACGGGGTAATGAAAGACAATGAGGTCGCCGCGCTGAATTGTCGCGAGGGCAGGGAAGCGTCCCGTCGAGACTTCCTTGTTGACCAACAGAAAGTCGCCAACCAGCAGCGTTGGCTCCATCGACGCGGAGGGAATGCGAAAGGGCTGAGCGGTGAAGGTCATAATAAACAGCGCGACCACCAGAATATAGAGCAGCGATTGAAAGGCATGGAGCAGGCTGTGATGGTGGATTGTGGCTTCGCCTTGCTCCAGTGCGGAACTCATCGCGCTGCCTTCGGCTGCGGGGTGTCGGCGGCGGGCGCGGGAGCCGCTTTCGTCTTCGATCTCTCGCTGGATTGCGGGCTGGATTGCGCCTTCGGTCTCGCGTTCGATTGCGCGGCGGCGATCAGCTTAGCGAATGCGAGGCGCGCGGCCTCCTGCTGGGCCTGCTTTTTGGTGGTGCCGTCGGCGCTGGCCAGGGTGAGAGGCACGCCGTCGGCGCCCGCGACGCGCACCTCGATGCGGAAGCGCTTCTGGTGGTCGGGGCCGGACTGCGCAGCCAGCACGTACTGCGGCTGGCCGTGGCCCGCGGCCTGCAGCCGCTCCTGCAAGGCGGACTTGTAGTCGCCAACCGCTCCCGAAAATGGTTCGCTGGAGCGCAGCACGCCGACGAGGCTCGCCTCCGCCGGGTCGATGATGTGGCGATGGATGAACTCGCGCGC
>DAIRTY010000290.1:0-1784 GCA_036803645.1 Acidobacteriaceae bacterium
CAGCGCAGCGGTGGCAACGGAGGTGAACGGCGAGGTGGTCCTGATGAACCTGGAGCGCGACCGCTGCCACGGTCTGGGCAGCACGGGGAGCGCGATATGGCGCAGGCTGCGCGAGCCGGTCTGTGTGACGGAGCTTACGGTGCAGTTGGAAGCGGAGTACGAGGCCGCGCCGGGTGAGATCGAGCTGGACGTGCTGCGAACGCTCGGGGAGTTTGCCGCCGAAGGGCTGATCCAGGTGTGCGCCCCCAGCCAGTAGAGATTCGACCTCCGTCGCTTCCCTCTTCGCCCGGAGTTCGCTGAGCCGATGGAATAGAATAATGTTGAGGACTGGGGCCCAGAGCCGCGATCCCACTGGAGATGATTGTTTATGTCGAAGGGAAGTTGTGACATTGGATTGATTGGGCTGGCGGTCATGGGACAGAACCTGGTGTTGAACATGAACGACCACGGGTACAAGGTTGCGGTCTTCAATCGCACGGTCTCGAAGGTGGATGCATTTCTCAAGGACGAGGCCAAGGGGACCGAGGTGGTTGGCGCGCACTCGATGGAGGAGTTGTGCGGACTGCTGAAGTCGCCGCGCCGCGTGATGCTGATGGTGAAGGCAGGCGATGTGGTGGACAACAACATCGAGCAGCTTCTTCCGTATCTCGATAAGGGCGACATTATCATCGACGGCGGCAACTCGCTGTTCACCGATTCGATCCGGCGCACCAAGGACCTTGCGGAGAAGGGAATCCTGTTTATCGGCACCGGAGTTTCGGGCGGAGAAGAGGGCGCGCGGCTCGGACCGTCGATCATGCCGGGAGGCAATCCCGCGGCGTGGCCGTATGTGAAGGAGATCCTGCAGTCAATCTCGGCCAAGGTCGAGGACGGAACACCGTGTTGCGACTGGGTGGGCGAGAACGGCGCGGGCCACTACGTCAAGATGGTGCACAACGGCATCGAGTACGGCGACATTCAGCTGATCGGCGAGGCATACCAGTTGCTGAAGGACGCGCTGGGCCTGACACCGGACGAGCTTCACGAGGTCTTCGCGGAGTGGAACAAGGGCGAGCTGGACAGCTACCTGATCGAAATCTCGACGATCATCTTCGGGACGAAGGATGAGGACGGCTCACCGCTGATCGACAAGATTCTGGACAAAGCCGGACAGAAGGGCACGGGCAAGTGGACTGCGATCTCCGCGCTCGACCTGGCGATGCCGCTGACGTTGATCGGCGAGAGCGTCTTCGCGCGCTGCCTGTCGGCGCTGAAGGACGAGCGGGTCGAGGCGTCGAAGGTGCTGACCGGGCCGGGCAAGCCGAAGACGGTGGCGGACCGCAAGGCGTTCATCGAGGACGTGCGATGCGCGTTGTACTGCTCCAAGATGATCAGCTACGCGCAGGGCTACATGCTGCTGCGCGCCGCCGAGAAGGAGCATGGATGGCACCTGAACCTGGGCGGCATCGCGCTGATGTGGCGCGGCGGATGCATCATTCGCAGCGTCTTCCTGGGCAACATCAAGGCTGCGTTTGATAAGAACCCGGACCTCACCAACCTGCTGCTGGACGAGTTCTTCTCGAGCGCGCTGATCAAGTACCAGGCGAACTGGCGCAAGGCGCTGATTCATGCCATCGAGAGCGGCATCCCAACTCCGGCGTTCTCCACCGCGCTTGCATTCTACGATGGCTACCGCACGGCCCGGCTGCCGGCGAACCTGCTACAGGCGCAGCGCGACTTCTTCGGCGCGCACACCTACGAGCGCGTGGACAAGCCGCGCGGCCAGTTCTTCCACACCAACTGGA
>DAIRTY010000291.1:0-1752 GCA_036803645.1 Acidobacteriaceae bacterium
GAGCATAACTACTATGCCACTTGCGGGGAAGTTTTTTCTCTTTTGTTTTCTGTTGGTTGAGGTGATTTTGGTGGATTGAGTGGGTTGACATGCGATTTTACGGGGAAATTCGCGGAAAGATTTTTCGGTTCATGCGATTGCCCGCAGCGGTCTCCCCTTATACAAGACAAATACGGAGATTCTGGCTGCGCCAGAATGACGACGCAGGGGCGGCGGGGGTTGGCGGTAGACCCACTCATCGCATGAGACAAGAGCGCGATGAATGGGGCACCCGGCGACTTCATCTGACGAGATGCCCGTGGCTAAAGCCACAATTCAATCAGGCTGCATTCAGGGGCCTGAAGGTGCCTGCTCCCTCCGGAAAACAACAAAGGCAAGCGCAGTTTGCGGCGCAGCGCCATCCAGCGGCATCTCATCCTAGAAGTAACCTCTTTTCCGACGTTTGAAGCGGTCGTGGAGGTACCTCCGGTGGTGCGCCGCAGGGCGTTAGCGGCCATCGCTTCATGAGAGAATACGCTTGCAATAGGATGGGCTGAACTCTTCAGGTGTGGTGCGCGCATGTGCGGTATCGCGGGATTCATCTCGACGGAAGAGGCGGTTGCAAGCTCTTCGATCGATGCAGTTCGGCGCATGACGGACCGGATGCGGCTGCGCGGCCCCGATGCCGAGGGAGTGTGGACGGGCCCATGCGTGGCGCTGGGCCACCGGCGGCTCGCCATCCAGGACTTGGACGCGCGCTCCAACCAGCCGATGGTCTCGACCGACGGCAAGTACTGCATCACCTTCAATGGCGAGATATACAACTTCCATGAACTGCGGCGCGAGCTGGAGGCAGAGGGCGTGGCCTTCCGCACAACCTCCGATACGGAGGTGTTGCTGGCGTTATATGCGCGCGATGGGGAACGCATGTTGCCGCGGCTGCGCGGCATGTTCGCGTTTGCCATCTGGGACGCGGCTACGCGCGAGGTGTTTCTGGCCCGCGACCCGTACGGGATCAAGCCGCTCTACTATTCGCAGACGGAGCGCGGCGTGGTGTTTGCGTCGCAGGTGAAGGCGATCCTGGCGTCGGGGCTGGTTTCGCCGGAGAGCGAGACGGCCGGTGTCGCGGGGTTCTATCTGTGGGGAAGCGTGCAGGCACCCTGGACGCTGTATCGGGGGGTCTTCGCGCTGCTCGCCGGACACTGGATGCGGGTGCGCGGAGGCCGCGCCCAGACGCCCGTGTGCTGGAACGACATACGGTGCAACTGGAGGCAGCAAGGCGTCCAAACCTCCGCTGATGAGTTGCAGGAGGTGGTACGCAAGGCGGTGACGGATTCGGTGCGCGCCCACCTGGTCAGCGACGTTCCGGTGAGCGTATTTCTGTCCGGAGGGATCGATTCCGGGACGATGGCCAGCCTGATCGCCGAACTGGGCGGGAAGGTGGAGGGGATTACGGTAGGGTTTGACGAATTCACCTCTCACCATGAGGACGAGGTCCCATCGGCGGCTGTCATCGCCAAACACTATGGTCTGCAGCACCATGTTCGGCGGATCTCGCGGGAGGAGTTCGAGCAGGACATTCCGCAGATACTGGATGCCATGGACCAGCCGTCGGTGGATGGCGTGAACACGTGGTTTGCGGCCAAGGCGGCGGCCGAGCGCGGCTACAAGGTGGTGCTCTCCGGGGTGGGCGGCGACGAGCTGTTCTACGGCTACAGCCTGATGAAGCAGCTTCCGCGCGATGCGACGCTGGGGAGGGCGGTGGCAGCGATT
>DAIRTY010000292.1:0-1750 GCA_036803645.1 Acidobacteriaceae bacterium
TTCTGCAACGCGGGCATGATGCCGCGCATATTCGCCATGCCGGTCTGCGGATTGTTGCGCGGCTCGGCAAGATTGCCCGTCGCCCAGCCAAGCACCGCAGGCGCGCCCGCGCAGACCGAGACCTGATGCCTGCCGCCTTCGACGCGCTCCAGAACCTCGAACGACCCATCCTCGCGCAGCGTAATCTGGTCGACGCCCTGAAACTGGTCGCTAATCCCCAGCCGCTCACCGATGAGTTGCAATGTGACGCCAGCTCCACGCGTCGCCGACTCCCATCCTCCAAAGAGAAGCAGCCGCTCGCGATCCAGCCCCGGTAGCGCGGCAATCGCCTCGGCCAGCGCAGCCGCCGTGGAGTGCGCGTCGGGGAAGCCGCCGATGGGGCCGTCGATAGGAACAAGTTCAAAAGCGGCTTTCTGGCCGACCGTCATCATCACCTGTTGCAGCTTGGCCTTGGGGCCCAGGCTCACCAGCCAGAGCTTGCTGCCCGGGTTCTTCGCCACCAACTGCGCGGCTTCATACAGCGCGCACGCGGCCCACGGATCGAGCACAGCGGGCAACACCATCTCGTTCTTGAGGCCGGGACCGTTGGGGCCGGTGACTGGTTCCAGAGTCTGCAGCGGATCGGGAACGATCCCCGCGCAGACCACGATTTGCAATGCTTGTGCCATAAGACATCCTTGCCTGAAAAAGTTCTTTGAACATTTCTACTGATTGTGGAGTGTGTCGTGCTGCGAGCAAAATGCGGGGATTCTTCCCCTTCACTCCGTTCAGGGTCAGAATGACAATTTTAGCTCTCTACACGAAAGATTAGTTCTCCGCCGAGTGGAGTCCGCCGGAGCCGGCGCGGAAGTCGATGTTGGCGTGCTCGCCGTCGGTCGCGTGGGCGCAGTTCCACAGGCACGCGCCGCAGTGGACGCACTTCTCGCGCTCGAAGGCGATTGTGCCATCCGCGCCCTGCGTGATGGCCTGGCCGGAGCACATGGCGATGCATGTCTTCTCCGCGCACTCAGCGCAAAGATGCGGGTTGCGGAAGACGACGTGGTCGGCGAATCCCGCCATGGCCTGCACCTTGCCGCCCATCAGCAGCGCGTCCTGCTGCGTGACCAGAAGGCGACCGTCGAGTTCAATCTCCGGCCAGCCGCGCGCGGTCATCAGGGCATCATGCAGCGGACGTCCGCCGAGACGCGAGGCCTCCGCCAGCCGCTCTGCCTCTACCGCATCAACGCCCGCAACTGTGCCCGGCGAGAAGGGATGGATCTGCTGCTGCGCCGATGGAATCGTTCCGCCAAGCGAGAGCTTCCCGCCAGTCAGCCCAGCCAGCGCCATGCCGATCAGCCCGCGCACCAGTCCGCCGTGAAATCCGTTGCGCGCGTTCTTAGCTTCCTGCGCCTCGCGCTCCAGCGAGCTTGCGTGGCGGCGTGCAACGTATGTGTTGTAGAGGTTCTTCTGCGTGAAAGGCTTGCCGGCGCGCAGCAGCTCCACCACCGCGTCGCCGAGTTGCACGCCGGTGGTCCACGCCTCGTCCACGCCAGAGTTGGTGAGTATGTTGGTGCTGCCGGAGCCTTCGCCGATGCGCGCGAATCCATCGCCCGTCAGGAACGGCTCGCCGTGCTTGCCCGACTCCTGCAACGACTTCGCGCCCCAGGAGCGCAGTGTGCCGTCCTTGAGATAGCGCCACAGCGCAGGATGCTGGATGTAGTGCTGCAAATATCGATAGGCCGTGCGCGAGGGATTGCCCATCCACGACGGG
>DAIRTY010000293.1:0-1713 GCA_036803645.1 Acidobacteriaceae bacterium
GATTCTGCCTCCGCACGTACAGGGCGCCCACCCCCTTGGGTCCGTACATCTTGTGGGCGCTCACCGACATCAGGTCGATGTTGGCCGCGTCCACGCTCACGGGCAGCTTGCCGAATGCCTGGACCGCGTCGCAATGGAACAGCACGTTCTTCTGACGGCAGATCTCACCGATCTGGCACACCGGTTGGAGTACGCCGATTTCATTGTTGGCGTACATCACGCTCACTAAGACTGTCTCCGGCTCGATGGCTTCGCGCAGCTGATCCAGGTCCGCCAGGCCGTCCGGTCGCGCCGGCAGAATCGTCACCCGGCAGCCCGCCCGCTCCAGCGTGGAGGCCGAGTCCAGCACCGCCTTGTGCTCCGTGGCGAGAGTCACGATATGCGGCCGCGCGACACCGGCGGCGGCCACCACGCCCTTCAGCGCCAGATTGTTCGACTCCGTGGCGCCGCTGGTGAACACGATCTCCCGCGCGCCGGCCCCCATCAGGTCCGCGATCCGCCGGCGGGCCACTTCCACCGCGCCCTCGGCCTCCCATCCGAAGCTGTGGGTTCCGCTTGCCGCATTGCCGAATTTTGCCCCAAAGAAGGGCAGCATCGCGTCCAGGACGCGCGGATCCACCGGCGTCGTGGCGTGATAATCGAGGTAGATGGTTTTCGTCACAGTGGCTTTTGGCGGTTGGGGTGCCCGCAATCCCGAGTATAATTAACATTAACCGTTCATTCGTGCTCTCGGCCCTTCGATGATTCGCCTGTTCAAGGTCTTTATACCAGTTGGCACGCTGACGCTGCTGGTGTCGGAGGTCCTGCTGGTGACCTCGGCTTTCATCTTCGCGACGTACCTCGTTCTCGAAGTCGATCCCACCGTCTTTCTGTTATACGACGGCGGGCTCCCTCGGATTGTCCTGGTGGTGATCAGCATTCTGGTGGGGCTGCATCTTCACGACCTCTATTCCCAGATTCAAGTCAAGTCGCGCATCGTCCTGATCCAACAGCTCTGCCTGGTGATGGGCGTGGCATTCCTCTGCCAGGGCCTGATCGCTTACATCAATGCCAACATGCGCGTGCCGATCAAGGTCATGTTGGTGGGCAGCGCCATCGCCGTGGCGGCCATCTTTTTCTGGCGCCTGCTGTTTAGCGCTTTCGCGTTTCAAGTGGTGGGCCGGGATCGCCTGCTGCTGGTGGGCGGCAGCCCCTTGCTGGAAGACATCGGCCAGTACATCGCCGATCACCCGGAGACCGGCTTGGGGATCGCCGGCTATGTGGACGACGTGCACGCCGCCGGGGCCTCGCTCCCCGGCGGTGAGATCCTCGGTACCATGGAATCGCTGTGCGACATCGTACGCACCGCCCAGCCGCAACGCATCGTGGTCGGCATGTTCGAGAGGCGCAACCGCATGCCGGTGGGCGAATTGCTCGAATTACGCTTCGCCGGAAACGTCATCGAAGAAGCCGCCAATACCTACGAGCGCGTCTGCGGGCGCGTCTGCCTCAAAGAGATCCGGCCTTCGCAGCTCATCTTCTCGGGCGAGTTGGGACCGCGGCCTCAAAACCTGCTCTACCAGCGGTTTCTTAATCTACTGCTGGCGGTCGTCGGCATCGTCCTACCCCTGCCGATCATGCTGCTCACCGCCCTGGCCGTCCGAATATCTTCCTCGGGGGCGGTGCTCTACCGCCAGACTCGCGTTGGCCTCGACAACACGCTGTTCACCGTGT
>DAIRTY010000294.1:0-1677 GCA_036803645.1 Acidobacteriaceae bacterium
CTCGCCGACCTCGATCATCTCGACGGCCAGCTCGGGGAAGACTTTGGTTTCGGCAAGGCTGACGGAGAGGCCCTTGCCCTCGCGCACCGTCTCCACACTGCGGAAGACGGCGTTGCTGATCTGGCGGCTGTCGATGGATCGGGCCGCTGTCTCGAGCGAGGGAACCAGGGGAAGGCCGCCGGTGAGCAGCGTGGCCAGAGTGCGCGAGAAGAGACCGACCTGGTACTTCAACCAGACGGGACCGATGAGCGGCAGGCTGATGCGGACGCGGTCCACCAGGTTCGCGCCCGCGTCGGTCTTGATCCAGCGGACGAAGAGAAAAATCAGCAGCGCCAGCGCGGCGAGGGCATAGATTCCGTAGTCCTGCGCGTTCTTGCCCAGACCGAGCAGAAACGTTGTGATCACTGGCAGCTTGGTGCCCAACTGCTCGTAGAGCTGGGCGAAGCGCGGGACGACGAAGGTGATGAGGAAGATGAAGAGGGCGATCACCATGACGACCAGCACGGCGGGATAGATGAGGCTGGCGAGGAGCTTCTTGCGGAAGGTGAGGGAGACGCGCTGGAAGTCGAGGTAGCGCTGCAGGACCTCTTCGAGATTGCCGGAGCGCTCGCCGGCCAGCAGGGTGGTGGTGTAGACGATGGGGAACCCGCCCTGCGCGACGAATGCCTCGGAGATGGATTCGCCGTTCTTGACGCGGGTGGCGACGTCCTCCAGTTGCGCGCGGAAGTGGGGGAGCTTCTGGCGGCGGGCCAGCAGCTCGATGGAGCCGAGGATGGGAAGGCCCGCGCGGATGAGAGTGAGGAACTGCTGGTTGAAGACGAGAAAGGTCTCCAGCTTGACCTTCTTGGCCTTGCCGGAGCCCGCCAGCAGGCCGCGCGATTTGACCGAGTAGACGTAGTACCCGGCCTGGGTGAAGCGGGCGCGCAGTTCTTCCTCGGTGGCCGCAGAGTGCGTCTGCTCCTGCACCTTGCCACGCTCATCCGCCAATCGGACTACAAACTCAGCCATAGTATCGCATCACCAACCGCCCGCGCCGAGCATTGCAGCGCTCGAACGCAAAGGCCCTTTCTATCTTAGACGTTTCATTAGACGAAACACGCGGAGATTCCTCTCAGAGCCTTCGGATTTGTATTGCGGCCTGCGGAAGCAAGAGCGGCCAGGGAGGTGCGGTGCGCGGTGCCGAGTGTGGTACGCCGCGGCAGCGGGCCATCGACAGCCTGCTAAACTCACATCGGCAACCCAGTATTGAGGGAGAAGGGGCTCGAATGGCGAAGAAGGCGGTCATTATCGGGGCTGGGCCGGCGGGGTTGACGGCCGGGCTGGAACTGCTCCGGCGCACGGAGATTGTGCCGGTAATTCTGGAGGCGAGCGACGAGATTGGCGGCATCTCGCGGACGATCCGGTACAAGGGCAACCGGATGGACATCGGGGGCCACCGGTTTTTCTCCAAGAGCGACCGCGTGATGGAGTGGTGGGTGGAGCTGATGCCTCCCGAGCTGACGGCGCAGAGCGAGTTCGCAGCCGGTGCGGCGATGCAGAACGCCGAGATCAGCTATCAAGGCAAGCGGCGCGTGGTGACGGTGCCGGCGCACCTGCACGAGGAACCTCCCTTGCGCGGTCTGGGACCGCTGCTGGGCGATGCCGACGACGAGGAGACGGAGCCGCAGGAGGATTCCG
>DAIRTY010000295.1:0-1648 GCA_036803645.1 Acidobacteriaceae bacterium
CGTGCCGTACGGAAACATGTAGAGCCCGCGTTTCAGCCCGGCGGCCCGCAACGCGGCGCGGACATTATCTTCATCAGGCAGGCGCTGGTAGTCGCCGCGATGGTACGGGATCACCATGTGAATGATCGAACTGGCGACGAATACAAGAACGGCCGACAACACGATGGGGATCCACAGAGCAGACAGCGGAACCATAAGCAGCCTCCTTGGGGCGCAGAAAGTGAAATGTTCCCTGCGAGGCTATGTCAGAGCGGAGCGGTGGTCAAGGGTATCCGTCAAAAAATGTCAGTAGCACATGATATGTCCGGTTGAGATAGCACATGATCTGTCCGCTTTTCGGGCGGCGAGAGTAGGAGACCATGCCAAGCATGGATTCTTACTCGAAGGCCGCAGTGGAGCGGGCGATGAAGGTACAGGAAGTGATTTTGCGGGCCCTGGCGAAGAAGATCACGTGGTGGCAGGCAGCCGAGATCATCGGCATCAGCGATCGGCAGATGCGGCGCTGGCATGAGCGCTACGAAGAGTTTGGCTATGACGGGCTGTTCGACCGGCGGCGGGGCCGGCCTTCGCCCAAGCGCGTCCCGCTGGCCGAGGTGGAGCGAGTGCTGGGGCTCTACCGGGAAAAGTATTTCGATCTGAACGTGCAGCATTTTCACGAGAAGCTGGGGGAGGAGCACGGCATCGGCTGGAGCTACACCTGGGTCAAGCGGGCCTTGCAGGGCTCCGGTCTGGTGGCCAAAGGCCGCAAGCGTGGGGTGCATCGCCAGCGGCGCGAACGACGGCCCCTGCCGGGCCTGCTGCTGCACATCGACGGCAGTCATCACCGCTGGTTCGGGGATGAGCGCTGGTATGACCTGATCGTGATTCTGGATGATGCCAGCAGCGAGATCTATTACGCGCAACTGGTGGAGGAGGAATCGACGGCGACGGTGATGGCCGGGCTGCGGGAAGTCATCGAGCGCAAGGGTCTGTTCTGCGCCTTGTACAGCGACCGCGGCAGCCATTTCTGGCTCACGCCCAAGGCGGGCGGCAAAGTCGATGCCCATCGCCTGACGCAAGTGGGGCGGGCGCTGCACGCTCTGGGAGTGCGGATGATCCCGGCCTACTCGCCACAGGCGCGAGGCCGCTCGGAGCGCAGCTTCGGGACCTGGCAGGGGCGGCTGCCGCAGGAGCTGCGCTTGCGTGGGATCACGACGGTGGAGGCAGCCAACCAGTTTCTGCGGGAAGACTACATGGCCGAGTTCAACAGCCGCTTCCAAGTGGCGCCGGCGCAGCCCGGCAGCGGGTTTGTGAAGTGCCCGCGCAGCCAGGACCTGGACCTGATCTTCGCGCTGCAGTTCGAGCGCACGGTGAACCGCGACAACACGGTGAGCTTTCAGAACCTGGTGTTGCAGATCGAGCGGATGAGCTGGCGAGCAACGCTGGCGGGCTGCAATGTCATGGTTCATCAGCACCTGGATGGAACCATCAGCCTCACCCACGGGCCGCACCGGCTGGGACGTTACAACCCCCAAGGTGCGGCCATCACCTCAACCGAAAACGCGGCGAAGAACGCTGTGGAAAAGACGCTCCGTGGAAAAGTCCAAAAGCCGACTTTTCCACCGCGCTTGGAAATCCCGCAAAGTGCGCGGGATTCCCACTTTCCCAC
>DAIRTY010000296.1:0-1619 GCA_036803645.1 Acidobacteriaceae bacterium
TTTCTGACCCGTAAGTTGTTGATTTGCCGTAGAGCACCCGCGTAATGTTGCCCGAGATTCCAAACATGGCAGTTCAAGGCTCTTTGGACCCGCCAAAGCGCGGGCGGCAGCTACATTTTGGCTCGATCGCCGGGGAGGTTTGGTGGGGCAGGCGGTTCCGCCCAATGCCACTTAAATAGGCGCTAGCTGAAACATAAATCTTGGTTTATGGTTCAGTGGTATGGGCTTACTGTGTGAAGACGCTCTGGGTCTCTACGAGCGGTGTATATCGAGTGGCGTGATGGAGTACCTGCAGAAGCAGGCGCGTCTGAAGATCAGGCGAAGCATCTACACGGCGCAGGTGGTGATGTGGCTGATGATCCTGCAGCGGCTGCAGCCGCGGGGAACGTTGGCGACCAGCGTGGAGGCGCTGCTGGGCGGGGCGGCCGATCGGTTGCTCAGCCGCTGCGGGCGCGCGCGGCAGAAGCGGATTTCGCGCCGCACGGGCGGTTATAGCCAGGCGCGGTGCCGGCTGCCAAAGCTATTATGCAAGCAGGTGGGAAACGAACTGATCGCGCGCCTGCGCGAGATATTGCATCCGGGAGACGGGGTGCGGGCCTATCTGCTGGACGGTTCTTCGCTGGAGTTGGAAGCCAGTCCTTCGTTGCGCAAGCTCTACCCGCCGGCGGAAAACCAGCGGGGACGCGCGCATTGGCCGGTGCTGCGCATCTTGGTGCTGCATGAATTGGAGACGGGGCTGGCCGAGGAGCCCCGCTGGGGGCCGATGTACGGGCCCGCGGCGGTGAGCGAGCAGGCGCTGGCGGAGAAGGCCATGGATGCGCTCGCGCCCGGTTCGGTGTTGGTGGGGGATCGGAATTTCGGAGTGTTTTCGATTGCCTGGGCGGCGCGCCAGCGCGATCTGGGCGTGGTGGCGCGGTTGACCGAAGCGAGGGCGCGCAAGCTGGCCGGGGGGCCGATCCTTGAGGAAGGCGAGCAGCGCGTAACCTGGAAGGCGAGCCGATTCGATGGGCGACGGCAAGGAGGCATGCCGGAAGGCGCATCCGTCCCAGGACGCCTGATAGCGGCGCGCATCGGCCGGGGCCAGTCGAAAGAATGGCTGTACCTGTTCACCACGGTGGACCTCCCCGCAGAACAGGTTCTGGCGCTTTATGGAAAGCGCTGGATGATCGAAACCGACCTGCGCTCTCTGAAAAGAACGGTCCGGCTGCATCACGTGGCTGCCCGCCACGAAAGCATGATGGAGAAGGAACTGCTGACGGCTGTGGCGGCCTACAACTTGGTACGTGCGGTCATGGCGCTGGCGGCGCGCCGCCATCAGCTTTCGCCGCGGCAACTCAGCTTCACGTTCGTGCAGAACGTGGTCAACGCCCACTGGCACAAGCTGCAAACGACGCCGGACAGCGAGACCTACCAACGTGAGGTCCTCCGCCTGCTCGATGCGGCGGCTGAAGGGGTTCACCCCAAGCGAAAAAAACGCAGATCATATCCCAGGGCCGCTTGGAACCGCCGGCATACCTTCCCCACCCGCCAGGAGGGAGCCGATGAGCTTATTTAAGTGGCATTGGGCGAAACCGCCTGCCCCACCAAATCAAGTGCCTCAATCGGGCAGACAATCTCAC
>DAIRTY010000297.1:0-1611 GCA_036803645.1 Acidobacteriaceae bacterium
CGGACGCGCGGCCGGACCGCATCATGGATCTGTTCCCGCGCTCGGGGCGGGTGGGTGCGCACTTCGGAGTGGTGCTGGTGCGCGACGTGTTCGAACAGGTGGAGGTGGCCACCTTCCGCAGCGATCACGACTACCTGGATGGCCGGCATCCGGAGCAGGTGCGGTTTGAGACCGATCCGCGGGAGGACGTGCTGCGGCGCGATTTCACCATCAACGGGCTGATGATGGACCCGGACACGGGGGACGTGCTGGATTTCGTGGATGGGCGCGGCGATCTGGCGCGCGGGTTGATCCGGGCGATCGGCGACCCGTACGCGCGGTTCCGCGAGGATCATTTGCGGTTGCTGCGCGGTGTGCGGTTTGCGGCGCGCCTGGGGTTCGAAATCGAAGGGGCGACGTTCGATGCCATGCGGCGCGACCACGCCTTGATCCTCAAGGTGGCGATGGAGCGGGTGCGCGAAGAGCTGGTGCTGATTCTGACCGAGGGTGGGGCGCGGCGCGGCTTCGAGTTGCTGGACGCGAGCGGCATGCTGGCGGACCTGCTGCCGGAGGTGTCGGCGATGAAAGGGGTGTCGCAGCCGCCGGAGTACCATCCGGAGGGGGACGTCTACCGGCACACGTTGCTCCTGCTGGAGCAGTTGCAGCAGCCGACGCCGACGCTGGCGCTGGGGGCGCTACTGCACGATGTGGGCAAGCCGCCCACGTTTCGGGTGGCGGAGCGGATCCGCTTCGACGGCCACGTGGAGGAAGGCGTCCGGCTGGCGCGGGGCATCCTGACGCGATTGCGGTTCTCGCGTGAGGAGATCGAGCAGGTAGAGGCGCTAATCGACAATCACATGAGGTTTAAGGACGTAAACCGCATGAAAGAAAGCACATTAAAGCGTTTTCTGCGACTGCCGCAATTTGCCGAGCACCTGGAACTGCACCGTTTGGACGCGATGAGCAGCAGCCAGCGGCTGGAGAACTACGCGCTGGCGAAGGCGAAGTTCGAGGAATACAGCGCCGAGCACTTGCGGCCGGAACCGCTGGTGACGGGGGCGGACCTGATTGGGATGGGGTACGAGCCGGGGCCGCAATTTTCGAAGATACTGGCGGTGCTGGAAGACGCGCAACTGGAAGGCCGCATCGTGAGCCAGGAGGAGGCGATGGAAATGGTGCGGGCGAGGTTTCCTCGGAAGGGGTGAAGAGGGCATAATGAGCCACAGATGAACACGGATAAGCAGAAAAGCGTTTTCATCTGTGTTCGCGAGCTAACACGCCGCCCATCGATTCGAGCGCTTTGACGCATCGCTGGTAGACTGTATGAAAGCCAACTGTTCAGTGGATTCCTGGTGGAGGCCCGGAGGGCGGGGACGAGTCCGGACGGGGCGCTGGTTGCGCTGAAAGCGCAGTCCCCGACCCACTTCCGCCAGCTCTGGAAGACGCTAGCGCCCGCCGGGCAGCAGGCACTTCGCGACGCGGCGCGCGGAGTGCCTGCGAGCGCCGGGGCACTGAAGCAGCGCGGGCTCTTGACAGATGATGGGAGGCCATTCGGCGAGGTGTTCGCCGCCTGGCTGCGCGGTGAGATTGGATCATGAGCGACCTCCCTGGCTTCTGGCGTTTCGTGTGGCT
>DAIRTY010000298.1:0-1581 GCA_036803645.1 Acidobacteriaceae bacterium
CAAATACCTCTCGTCGGTGGACAGTGGCAACCTCGCCGGACATCTGCTAGCCCTGGCTAACGGTTGCCGGGAACTAATCCAGAAACCCTCGCTCGGCGAGAGCACCCTTGTCGGCGTTCAAGACTCGATCGAGATGTTGCGCGAAGCTGTGGGCCAGCTCGCAGAAACCCGCCGGACGAACACGGTCACCAGGAAACAGCTCAGTAATGCCATCGATGCACTGTCCAACTCGTTGGAACTCACGCCGATCAATGCGGCGGAGTGGGCGACACGTCTCGAAGAACTGAGGACGCGTGCGCTCACCATAGCCGACATTGCACAGACCCTGGCCCAGGAACGCGGAGACGCTCCCGGC
Organism: Acidobacteriaceae bacterium; assembly: GCA_036803645.1. Classification (GTDB taxonomy): domain Bacteria; phylum Acidobacteriota; class Terriglobia; order Terriglobales; family Acidobacteriaceae; genus Edaphobacter. Next base: position 356 of record DAIRTY010000298.1, read on the forward strand.
TCCCCGTTGTTCGTCTGGGCCGTTGCGGTCAGGGTCTGCGTTGAAAGTCACGTACGGGACGCGGCGGTCCTTGTACCGTGGGCAAACCGAAGCTCAGCAGGCATCGTCGCCTTGGCAGGACCTCATGGGGAGCGGCAGCCCGAGTGGGTAGCGATTGAGCCATTCTTTGCATCGGTGCCCACACTGGCAAGTGCTCCCGGTCGAGTCGAGGAAGCGCAGCAGGCACTCTCCTTATTGAGAACTCGCCTGGTCAACGATTCCTCGGCGGACCACGAACTCCTGGCGCGCGTCGATGCCCTGACCCAGGCCTTGCGGCAGTCAGGGAAAGATGCCATCGCGCTCACTCGCCGTCTCTCCGCCATCGCGCAGAAGGCTGACGACATGTTCCACGCGATGGATTTCAGCTTTCTCTTCGACAACACGCGCAAGCAGTTTTCCATCGGATACCGCGTCGCCGACAACAAGCTGGACGCCAACTGTTACGACCTGCTGGCCTCGGAAGCGCGCCTTACCAGCTTCATCGCGATCGCCAAAGGAGATGTTCCTTCCGCCCATTGGTTCCGCCTGGGGCGCTCGCTCACGCCAGTGGGACGCGGATCTGCCCTAATTTCATGGTCCGGCTCGATGTTCGAATACCTCATGCCCGCCCTGATGATGAATGCGCCCACCGGCAGCTTGCTAAACCAGACCCACGAACTCGTCGTACGCCGCCAAATTGCTTACGGCGCGGAGCGTGGCGTGCCTTGGGGAATTTCGGAGTCGGCCTACAACGCCAGGGACTTGGATTTCAACTATCAATACGCGGCGTTTGGCGTGCCTGGATTGGGGCTGAAGCGCGGCCTCAGCGAAGATCTGGTGATCGCACCTTACGCGACCGCGCTGGCGGCCATGATTGATCCGAACGCGGCGGCAGAGAACTTTGCGAAACTCGCCGCGGCCGGCGGCCAAGGTGTTTATGGATTCTACGAGTCGCTCGATTACACCAGCGAGCGTGTGCCCGAAGGAGAAAACGTAGCGGTGGTTCGCGCCTACATGGCGCACCATCAGGGAATGTCGCTGGTCTCGCTCTCCAATGCACTGAACGGCGGCGCCATGCGGGCCCGCTTCCACGCCGAACCGATGGTGCAAGCGTCCGAGTTGCTGCTGCAGGAGCGCACACCGCGTGACGTGCTGGTGGCGCGACCGCGCGCGGAAGAGGTCTCTGCAACCTCTCACGTCCGCGAACT
>DAIRTY010000299.1:0-1574 GCA_036803645.1 Acidobacteriaceae bacterium
ACGAACTGCCGCGCACCTCCGGGCAGTTCGCCGCGGTGCTCTGGAATCACGCTCCGGCCATGCTGCAGCATGTTCGCGAAGCGCGGCTGGCAGCTCCCACGCTGCAGGGCCAGGAGATCACGGACGTGCTCCGCTTCCTGGCCAGCCTGCGCTATTTTGAACCCACGGGCTCGCCGTTTCTGGGGGAACGTATCTTTGCCGAACGCGGCTGCGCGAGTTGCCACGGCCCGAGCGCCGAGGGTACGCGCAACGGTCCCAAATTGCGCGCCGGTGCCGATGCATTCACCATGGTTTCTTTCGCCACCGCGCTGTGGAGTCACGGCCCAGCCATGAATACGCGCGCCGAGAAGCTGGGCATCCCGTGGCCCAGCCTGGAGCCGGGCGATGTCGGTGAATTGATCGCCTTCCTCAACGATCCGGGGCGCAAGAAGTAAGTGGGGCGAGAAGGCTGCCGCCCGCAGCGCTGTTAGCACTTGTTGCGCGCGGCTGCCAAATCGGCCTCATAAAATGTTTTTAATCGCGCGGTGGTATTTGACCTGCTACAAATTGAAACAGAGGAATGGCTGATATACGTCGATAAGTATAGTTGTGGGAGATGCCATGAGCGAGCAACGATACGTCGAGATCCCCGGAAGTAAGACGCACGAGCTTCCCCCGCTGTTACTGCATTGCGCGACGGATTGTGCGACCGACCTGGTTGCCGTCATGCCGGAGGCCGAGGAGATGCTGGCTTCGACCAATGACGGTGAGGAAATCCTGGAGCAGCGCAAACTGGACCTCGCCCTGCAGCTCACCGAACAGTACAAGGGACTGATGTCGCACTGGTTATGGGGCGACAGCGTGATCGAATGGATTCGCCAGTGTGAGATCACCTTCGAGAGCGAGGGTGTGCTGCGCAAGTTGCTCCACCCCGACGTCTGGCCGCACGCCAGCCGCGCCAGTTTTGTCGAACTGTTGCGCGAAAAGGGGGTCCCTACCGGCGGCGTCGCGCTCGACAAGGCAGTGGGACTGCGCCTCACGTTCCGCCAGCCGCCGCCGATCGATTGCTTCTCGAGCCAGTTCCTGTTCTATTTGAACGCGACGGTGGCCGGTACGGCGTACCACGCCTGGTCGCAGACTCCGGCGCTGTTTCCGCCGGACCGCTTCCACTTCGATGTGCTGGATGTGAGCTAAGCGGGTAGTGTCCGCGCTGCGCTTGGATCTGGAGTTTGGCCATGCCAGGCGGCTGCGCAGCATGGGTGGGGCATGCTTCAGCTTGCCATGCGAGCGTAGCTCGCCCGTCCGAGTTGCGCTCGGATGGACAGGCCAGGAGGCCTGTCCTACATCAAGGTCAGGGGGTCGACATCGATCACCAGGGCGGTGGCGCCCCATTTATGCTCCAGGGCGAAGTTGCGGATCTTCTGTAGCAATTCGTTGAGCGCCTTGCGGCTGGCCGCCTTGATCAGGAACTGATAGCGGTATTCGTTCTTCAAGCGCGGCACCGGAGCCTCCGCCGGACCCATGACGCGCAGTTTCTCGGGCGGCGGATTGAGCAGATAGCCCAACTCCGTGCTCATGCGCATGGCCATTTCCTT
>DAIRTY010000300.1:0-1573 GCA_036803645.1 Acidobacteriaceae bacterium
CATCCGAGCCAAGCTCGGGCTGCTCTTCTACGCGTCAAACCCTGTGATCTCGCGCGTCAGGTCTCTCATCGAATCCCACTACCGAGCTCTCCATGGTGCGGCACTCTGAGTCGACCCGGACAAAGTCAAATCCTCGCGCGCGGAGTTCGTCGATGACGCTCGGCAAAACCCCGAGCAGGACGTCCACCCCACCGGCCCGGTAGTCGTGCAGCAAAACGATGTCGCCGGGCATCACTTTGTTCAGGATCCGGCCCGCCAGTGTGCCGGATTTCACGTTGAGCGTATCACAGCTCTTGATTCTCCAGGAGATGTACTCCAGGCCCGCCCGCCGCAGGTACGGACGCAGCAGCGCATGCCGCAATCCCACCGGTGAGCGGAAGTAGCGCGGCCTGCATCCGCCGATCGCTGCCAGCGTTTCGGCGCACTTCTCGATCTCCGCCCGCAGCCTCCCGGGCGTCAGGAAACAGAACAGCGGCGAGTGGCTCCAGGTGTGGTTCTCCACCAGGTGGCCTTCGGCCAGCGCGCGCCGCACCAGTTCCGGGTGCTGCTCCGCGCGTTTCCCCACCACGAAGAAGGTGGCGCGCACTTGCTTCTCGCGCAGCACGTCGAGCACTCGCGGCGTGGTCACCGGGTCGGGACCGTCGTCAAACGTGAGGGCCACGCATGGACGGCCATTACAGACCACCTGCGACCGGTAATCCACCAGCCAGCGGCTCCGCGGATGGAGCACCAGGTACAACGCCAGCAGCGATCCCGCGAGGTACAGGCTTCCGGCCAGCAGGAAACTCCGCGCCGTCAGCGGGTACGCCAACAGCAGGGTCGCCTGGGTGAGCGATACGGTGAGCACGAAGATCGCGGCGCGGATCATGTGGAGGCCCTGGCCGGCATCGGCCCTGGTTCAAATGAAGTGACAATTGTAGCGCATGGCCCTTTCCCGATCGTGCGATTTGAGGCCGGCGGCGGCGTGGAGCAACGCTATCGCCACCGCCGGGACGACGAGGGCGATGATGTGACGCGGGTACTACGCTTCAGGAGCTTCGTGGGGGACAAAACCCTCAGTTTGAATGGAACCTCATCGCTGGGAATGGATGAGCGTCAGACTTGCGCTTGGGCACCAAAAACAGCCCGGCCGTCGTTCTTGTTCTCGACCGTCGCACGGCGGTCATCAGCGCCTCTTCCGGTGAGCCGCCCCGAAAGCCATTTGAGAGCCAGATGTCGTAGGCTAGGTCGGCCACTGCCCGGTCTTCATCCGATGCGAGGATGTCTCGCCGGATGGGAATGACCTTTGGCGCTCCGAAGTGATACTGGTCTTGCTCCAGGTTGCGAAGGGCCTGTTTGATGCGTCTACGCTCCGAACTAAGCGCCGACAAGAGGCTCGTCATACGCAGCTTTGAGATGCTCGCGGCCCAGTAAGGCGTGGACATCCTGGGGGCGTAGGTAGCCTCCTGGTGGCCGCGCGCGGGGTCACCGGCGCGCGGAACGTTCCCTGGTGGCATGGGCTGTCATCGACGGAAATCAGTAAACGCTGGGCACTAATCCGAAGTTCCTAGGCTCAAAACGCTGAACTCGTTTG
>DAIRTY010000301.1:0-1540 GCA_036803645.1 Acidobacteriaceae bacterium
CGGCCTTCCTGCACATGGCCGGAGACACGCTCTCCACCGCCGCGGTCATCGCCGGCGGAGCGGGCATCCTGCTGACCGGCCGGAACTGGATCGACCCCGTCCTCTCGCTGCTGATCGCCGCGCTCATCCTGTGGAGCAGCCTGGGCATCGTCCGCGAGAGCTTCAACATCCTGCTCGAAGGCGCGCCTCGCGGCCTTTCGCTGCCCGAGATTCGCTCCGCCATGGGAGCCGTCGAGGGCGTAGTCAATGTCCACGACCTGCACGTCTGGAGCCTAGGCTCGAACTCCGCCGCCTTGGCCTGCCACGTCACCATCGCCGACATTCCCCCCTCGGAGAGCGCCTGCATCCTGGCCCGGCTCAACCATCTGCTCCACCAGCGCTTCCGCATCAGCCACACCACCATCCAGTTCGAGCACATGGGCTGCGAGGAGTTGGAAGGCTGCGTTGTTCCCATCGAAGAGTTGGCCGGTGGCCAGAGCCGCGAGCACTACCATGGCCATGCGCATTAGATGTGAAGTTTCAGGAGGTTGTCCATTCGATCTGAACGCGAGAAGCTGGTTGTGACGAGCAATCAGATTTTCAAGGAGAGATCGAATGGACTATCACCAGAATGCCCGACTTACCGTCCATAGTCGAGAGCTATTGGCAAAAATGGTCGTGGAACAAGGCTGCACAAAGCAGTCGGCGGCCCTTTGCTTCTACGTAACGGCCAAGACCGCCGCCAAATGGGTGCGCCGCTATCGCCAGCAGGGACGCGCCGGGCTCAAAGACCTCAGTTCAAGGCCGCATCGCTCACCCCGCCAAACCCCATCCACTTTATTAGAAAGGGTTTTTGCTCTTCGCCGGTTGCGCTGGAACGGCTGGCGCATCGCCCGCGAACTCCAGCTCAGCCGCTCGACCATCAGCCGCGTTTTGCGCCGCGCCGGGATGAATCGTCTGCGCTCGCTCGACCCGCCGCCACCGGTTCAGCGCTACGAACACAAGCGACCCGGCGACCTGATTCACTTCGACATCAAGCGCCTGGCGCGGTTCGATAAGCCCGGGCATCGCATCACCGGCGTTTTCGGCAAGGAGTCGCGCGGCATCGGCTACGAGTATCTGCACATCGCCATCGACGACCACTCGCGCATCAGCTTCGCGGCCATCCTGCCCGATCAGAGCCATCGGTCGGCGATCCGCTTCTTCCTCATGGCCCGCGCCCACTTCAGCCGCTTCGGCATCACCATTCGCCGTGTCTACAGCGATAACGGCTCCTGTTATCGCCACTGGCTCTATCGCAAGCTCATGAATAAACTCCATCTCAAACAGCGATTTACGCGCCCCTACACGCCGCGCACCAACGGCAAGGCCGAGCGTTTCATCCAGACCGCCCTGCGCGAGTGGGCCTACGCGCGAATCTACCAGACCTCAAATGAAAGAGAAGAACAACTCGAATACTGGCTGCACGACTACAACTTCCACCGCCCACATGCTAGCCTTAACCTCAACACTCCGGCTTCCCGTGCTGGTCTGAATCGGAACAACCTCTTGAGCCTCCACA
>DAIRTY010000302.1:0-1523 GCA_036803645.1 Acidobacteriaceae bacterium
CCGGAAATCAATGCGACCCGATTCTTCAGCATGGCCACATCATAACGCGAGGGCGGCGCGTCAATCGGGAAAGTTCAGGCTGACAAGCGGTTGTCGCGATCATGCACGTCTCGGGGGACGCGGATCCGTACTCGATATCCCTTGGGCCAGCCACGTGCTCCCTATAATTCGCGTTCACTACGCACTGGAAAGAAAGGGAGTCAAATCGTGAAGATTAAATTGCTTGTATTGATGCTGTTGGCCGCGGGAGCGGTCTTCGCTCAGGTTTCCGTCGGAATCAGAATCGGCGCGCCGCCGCCGGACCGTGTAATGCGGGTGCAGCCACCAAGTCCCGGCGCAGGGTATGTTTGGGTAGCCGGCTACCAGTACCCTGTGGGCAACCGCTACCAGTGGCACGAAGGATACTGGACCCGTCCAGCCTACACTGGCGCCACCTGGGTGGCACCTCACCATGATGGCCAGCAATACTTTAACGGCTACTGGAATGGCGATCATGGCCAGGTTGCCCACGACCATAAATGGGATAAAGAAAAGGGCCACAACCGGGACTACAATCACGACAATCAAGACCACAACCGGGACAACGATCACCACAACTAGTTCTTCGACCGGCGAGAAACGATGCTGACTAAGACCCACTCGCTGACGCTCGGGGCTCTGATGGGAGTCACCTATCGACTATTGGCCGCCGATCGACGTCTATCAGTCATGCGCAGCGTTCGTCGATAATGGGAGAGTACGCCCGTCAAGTCTGATTCTTCCATGGAGCAAACTACAAATTCCCCGGTGGCTGAGAGCCGCGCGGCCAAGATCCTTCGGGAGGTCTTCGAATCGGGACGCCCGCTCACCTACGTCCGCACCTCCGAAGAGCAGCGGGCCGGGAGGGTGCTGCGCGAAGTGGGCCTGCGGCTGTTCGCCCCCACTGCGGTGCCGGTTTGGACCTGGAGCCTTACGGAGGGGATGCATCGCGATGGCCAGGCCGCCGAGGCTGGCACGCACGACGCTCGCGGCGCGCTGGATTTCATCGCGGCGCATCCCGATGCGGCCATTTTCCACTTGCGGGACTTTCATGAGCCGCTGCGCGAGTCCGCCGAAATCCGGCGGCGCTTGCGGGACATCTACGAGAGCTGCCGCGGCCGGCGCAAGTTCGTCGTCATCACCTCGCCGGTCCGCTCCATACCGGAGGAAGTCGAGCGCAGCCTGCTGTTTCTCGAACTGCGGCCGCCCGATCTTGTCGAGCTGACCGTGTTTCTGCGCGAGGAATCGGGCGATGCCAGCGACGCGGTGCTCCACCAGCTCGCGCCTGCCCTGCTGGGGCTCACGCTGGATGAAGCGCGCTACGCGCTGCGCCGCGCGCTGGCCGCGACGGGACATCTGGGGCCCGAGTCGCTGCCGGCCTTGCTCGAAGAGAAGCGGCTGCTGATCAACCGCAGCGGCGTCATCGAGTTTATTGCCGACGGCACTAACATCGGGGAGGTGGGCGGCCTGGATGGCCTGAAGACCTGGCTGCTGGAGCGCCGCAA
>DAIRTY010000303.1:0-1513 GCA_036803645.1 Acidobacteriaceae bacterium
CGCAGTCGAAGGGTCCGCGGCCTAGCTCTTCACTTTTGCCATCCTGAGCTAAGTGGGTGGTCCACGCAGCGCTGCACACATAGGCTGGTTTGCCTCCGCTCGACGATGTCCGCCAGCGACGGACGGGGGCGAACTGCCGCATCCACGCGTTCTGAAGCTTTGGTATGCACGCCTGAACAGGCTGCGGAAAAAATCGACTGTACCAGAGAAGGTACGAGCCTTTCCACAGGTTCATAGGTTATGTAAGTAGCATGCGTGGAGACGACGAGCAACAAGCCCCAGCGTTTAGTTACATCATGCCCGAACAACGGATTCCGCAGGACCATCCCCTGCGTGCCATTCGCACCCTGGTGGATCGCGCCTTGCGCGAGCAGGACCTGCATTTTTACGCGCTGTATGCGCGCCGGGGACGGCGCTCGATTCCCCCCGAGCGACTGCTCCGGGCCTTGCTGTTGATGGCGCTGTATTCCATCCGCAGCGAAGGACAACTGATGGAGCAGATCAACTTCAACCTGCTGTTCCGCTGGTTTGTGGGGCTGAACCCGGACGACGCGGTGTGGGACGCCAGTGTATTTACCAAGAACCGGGAGCGGTTGATGGCGGGCGATGTTTCGCAGCGACTGCTGAGGGCGGTGGTGGAACAGGCCGGGCAAGCCGGGCTGCTCAGCGAAGAGCATTTCACGGTAGACGGCACGTTGCTGCAGGCCTGGGCCAGCCGGCGCAGCTTTCGGCCCAAGGATCCACCGCCGGCCCAGGGCAGCGGGGCGCGGGGGCGCAAGCTGCTGCGCGACACCCATGAATCGAGCACCGACCCGGAGGCGCGGTTGTTCAAGCGCGCCACGGCGGCCGAGGCGGTGCCCAGTTACTTGGGGCACGTGATCACCGAGAACCGGCACGGGCTGGTGGTGGCGGCTTGCGCCACCCAGGCCAGCAGCAAAGCGGAGCGGGCGGCGGCGTTGCAGATGCTGGATGCGATGCCGCCACGAGCCAGCCGGATTACGTTGGGAGCCGACAAGGGCTATCAGGAAGAGGAGTTCCTGCGGGCGCTGCGGCGGCGCGGGGTGCTGCCGCATGTGGCCGAGTATAAGCCCTCCAAGCATTGGAAGAATGGGCTGCGCGAGGAGGAACGGCAGTCGCCCGGCTTCGCTCTAAGTCAGTTGGCGCGCAAGTTGGTGGAGCAAGTGTTTGGCTGGGGCAAGAACGATCGTCCGCTGCGGCGCATGAAGCTGCGCGGTTTGCGAAGGATCGACTGGCTGTTCCGGTTGGTGATGGTGGCGCACAATTTAGTGCGCCTACCGAAGCTAATTGCGGCGCAGTAAGTCGGGGGAGTAGTGTGCCTGGCGGGCGGCAAAATGGCCCGCCAGAGATAAAAACAACACCCCAGACCCGCGCTGTAGCACGAAAAAAATGAGCACCCTAACCGGCCATGAAGAAATCAGTGCATTTTTCCGCAGCCTGTGAAGCCGTGCCCCTTCAAAGCGTGAGATGCTCATGAATAATCCAGCTGAAGCGC